>DVOV01000044.1 GCA_018713375.1 Candidatus Scatomorpha stercorigallinarum
CCTTTTGTTATTTGCTTTTCTGGGGTATGAGCTTGTTTACCGCGAAGCAGAGGACCATGGTGATGAGCACAGAGGGGAGCGTGTAGCCCGTGGGCAGGTCCACGTGCATCATCAGGCGGTAGACGGCGAAGCCGACGGCCCAGACGATGAGGTTCGGCCAGTCGAAGGCGGCGGCGAAGCTGTCCTTTTTGAGGATGAAGTAGGTCGTCAGCTGCACGGCGATCATGGGCGCGAACACGCTGCCGATGATGTAGAGGAAGCCCATGATGTTGTCCATGTTGTAGACGCAGGCGCCGATGGTGCCGATGACGGTGGCGATGATGCCCACGGTCTTGCCGCTGAGCTTCTTGGAGAGGCTCTCGCAGGAGACGCCGGCGCTGAAGGCGTCCAGGAAGGTGGTGGTGACGGTGGAGAGTATCATGATGAGCAGAGCGGAGATGCCGAGGCCGGCCTTGAGCATGACCTGGGCGATGTCGCTGCCGCCCGTGTAGATGGCCGCGCCCATGCCGATGACGTACATCCAGCAGCTTACGAGGCCGTAAGTGACGGTGCTGGCCAGCGTGGCGCGGAAGGGCTTGTCCGCCTCGCGCGTGTAGTCGCTGATGACGGGCAGCCAGCTGAGCGGCATGGCCACGGCGTTCTCCACCGCCATGCCGAAGGTGATGACCTCGCCGCTGGTGGCGCCGGGGTTGTTGCCGCGGAACACGACCACGCTCAGCACCACGGTGAGGATGAAGAGCAGCGCCATGGTGATCTTGTTCAGCAGCCCCAGGTTGGTGACGCCGATGGCGATCCAGATGACGATCATCACGCCGATGACGATGCTCCAGACGGCTATGCCGACGTCGAAGATGCTGTTGGTGGCCAGCGCGCCGTCATAGATCATGATGCCCGTCCAGCCGACGAGCTGCACCACGTTCAGAAAGGCGAAGAGCATGCCGCCCTTGGCGCCGAAGCTCATCTTCACGGTCTCCATCGAGCTCTTGCGCTCGCGGCCGCCGATCAGGCCGGCGAGGAAGAAGAGCACGCAGCCGATGACGTGGCCGAGCAGGATGGCCGCGATGCCGCGGCCCATGCCGAGGGGGGCGAAATAGGTGCCGGTGAGTATCTCCGCCAGGGAGACGCCGGCGCCGAACCAGATGAGGCCGTTCTGGAATGCCGTTGTCCTTTTCATGCGCCGGTACCTCCTATAAATTCACTTTTCAGGTCGAACATGTGGTCCATGGGGCCGGAGCCGTGCCCGAGGTCGAGCATGGCGGAGAGCGCGCCGGAGATATAGGCCTTGGCCCGCTCCACGGCGCCGTCCAGGTCCAGGCCCTTGGCCAGCTCGGAGGCGATGGCGCTGGAGAGCGTGCAGCCCGTGCCGTGGGTGTTGCTGGTGGCGATGCGCTTTCCGCGGAACCAGCGGCCCGCCCCGTTGCGCCAGAGGAGGTCGTCGGCGTCGTTTATCTGGTGGCCGCCCTTACAGAGCACGGCGCAGCCGTAGCGCTCGCTGATGGCCCGGGCGGCGCGCTCCATGCCGGCGGCGTCCGGTATCTCCATGCCGGAGAGCAGCTCGGCCTCGGGGATATTCGGCGTGAGCACGGCGGCGAGCGGGAGCAGGTGCTCGCACAGCGCGCCGACGGCGTCCTCGCTGATGAGCCTCGCGCCGGAGGTGGCGACCATGACGGGGTCTACCACGATGTTTTTCGCGCCGTACTGCTTCAGCTTGGAGGCTATCACCTCGATCAGGGCCGTGCTCGAGACCATGCCGGTCTTTACCGCGTCCGGGAAGATGTCCGTGAACACGCAGTCGAGCTGCTCGGCAAGGAACTCGGGGGTGGACTCGAGGATGTCTGTCACGCCGGTGGTGTTCTGCGCTGTCAGCGCCGTGATGGCGCTCATCGCGTATACCCCATGGGCCGTCATCGTCTTGATGTCGGCCTGGATACCGGCGCCTCCGCTGGAATCGCTCCCAGCGATCGTCAATGCTGTCTTCATAATACCTCTCCTTTCTCAGCATTGAAGTTTTATATAGCGGCGTGAGGTGGTGCCCCCAACACACCGCTGGCACAGTGCCTGTGCGCGCAAAGTCGCGCACGGCACGGTGTATATCGATTTAACGTCCCGCCCGCGGCGGGCGGACCGCGTCCGCGGGCATAGCTCACTTCGCGAGAGCGGGTCTGGCGAAGCGGGCTGCGCGTGCAATCCTCAGCCCTCGGGGGGAGTTTTGTCCCGGGCGCGGTTTTTGACTCCGAGGGCGGCGAGTATTATGGCCGCGAGGGCGAGCGCGAGCATTATGGTGACCATGATGTTCCCGCCGAGGGCCGGGGCGCTCACCCAGTCGGAAAAATCGACGTAATACGGCCGGAGCGGGTCGTACGGCGCGGTCGAGACCCAGCCGTTGGCGGTTATGATGCCGTCGACCGCCCAGGGGGCGAGCCAGATATAGAGCGCCGTGACGGCGCAGGCGGCGGAGGCGCGCAAACAGCGGCTGAGCGGGATATAGCGCAGGCAGACGAGCATCAGCCACGGATAGAGCAGCCCGACCGCGGTGAGCGGATACGCCTCCGACCAGAGGTAGCGCGGCCGACAGGAGGCTATGAGCGCTGAGAGCAGCACGGTGACCACGGCGAGGTATACGAACGCGCGGTGGCGCTCCAGCTCCTTCGGCAGCGGGATCTGGCGCATAACAAAGGGCAGCAGCACGACGGCCGTGCCGAGGAGCACGCCGAGCGCGGCGGTGAGGAACCAGTCCTGCCCGGCACGGAGGCACATTACGCCGAGCGAAAGCAGAAGCAGCGCGGCAGATACGCCGAAATAGAGCAGGGTTTTGCGCCCCTTCAGCTTCTCCGGCAGCGGAACGCGGCGCAGCACGTAGGGCCCGAGCACGAGCCACAGCCCGAACAGCACCCACAGCGCGGCGGGCACAAACCAGTCCCCGCCTGTGCGCAGGCACTCCTCCAAAAGAAGCACGAGCAGCAAAAGCGTGTTTACACCGATATACAGCAGCCCCTTGCGCGAGCTGAGGCAGCCCGGCAGCGGGACGCGGCGCAGCACATACGGCAGCAACAGCAGCGAGAGGGGCATCAGCGTATAGCACGCCGCCGCGGCGAACCATCTGCCGCCGTTCACAAGGCAGATGACGCCGTAGAGCATTATGAGCGAGAGGGTGAAGCCGCCCGCCGCCCAGACGCCGCCCATGCGCTCGGGCGCGAGCGCGGGCAGCAGCGTGAGGCTTGCGGCGATCAGCAGCGAGGCGATGGCGATGAGCGACCAGCTCAGGCCGCCGCCGGAGGCGAGGTCGCTGATGACGAACGCCGCCGCAGCGCCGCCGTAGAGCACGTACTGCGCGAGCTTGTAGTTGCGCGCCATGCGCCTGTAGCGCGCGGCGAGCTTTTCGGCGCTTCTGGCCTCCACGTCCTCGCTGGCGGTGAGCAGCTCGTGCTCGCTCACGCCGAGGATCTCGCATATGTCGCGGATGAGGGTTATATCGGGATAGCTCGCGCCCGTTTCCCTTAGTTAAAGATATTGTTGGGTATCTCAAGATGTGTCATTCGATTTTGCCGATAAAGCGGTAGAAGATTTCCACTTCCTGTTCCCGGCTTCCGTCCTCACTTTTGACCGCTTCATGGACAA
>DVOV01000005.1 GCA_018713375.1 Candidatus Scatomorpha stercorigallinarum
TTGTTGTGGGGCGCGTTCGTTGGTTTCGGCATCGTAGCTGACGCTGGGCAGGGCGGCCAGGACGGCGGCCGGGTCGGCGCTGCCAGCAGCCTTGATGGCTTCGAGCGCAACGTAGTAGGCGTCATAGCCCATGACGGAGACGGCCGCTATCATGTCGTTGCCGCCGTTGTTCTCAAGGTTGACGCTGTCGGAGTTGATCCACTCCTTGAACGCCGCGTCGAACTCGGCGTTGCCGCCCTCCTGATAGAAGGTGGTGACGTAGATATGCACGTTGTCCTTGCCCTGGGCGGCTTTCACGATGACGTTGGAGTCCCAGGTGTCGCCCGCGAGGATGGGCATGCCCAGATCCTGAGTGGTGGCCTGGTCGATGATCAGAGCAGCGGCCTCAGTGGAGACAGGCGCCACGAAGATGTCGCAGCCGTTGGACTTGGCGTTGGTGACGTAGCTGCTGTAGTCGGAAGTGCCCTCCTGGAAGACCTCCTGGACGCAGTTCTCAGCGCCGAAGGCCTCGACGAAGTAGTTCACCAGGCCGACGGAGTAGTCGTCGCCCTGCTTGGCGAGGCAGTAGGCCTTGGTCGCGCCGAGGCTCTTGGCATAGTTCGCCAGGACGGTGCCCTGGAAGGGGTCGATGAAGCAGATGCGGTAATATGTATCGCTGACCTGGGTGACCTGCGGGTTAGTGCAGGTGACGCCGATGGCGGGCACGCCCGCGTCGCCGAAGGTGGTGGCAGCCGCTATGGACACGCCGGAGCCGTAGGAGCCGAGCACGACGGAGGCGCCCTGCGTGATGAGCTCCTGAGCCGCGGAGACGGCCTTGTCGTTGCTGGACTGGTTGTCGGCGTAGATGAGCTCGACGTTGTAGGTCTCGCCGCCGATCTCGACGGTCGGGGTCAGGGAGTTGGCATACTGCATGCCGAGTATCTCCTGCTTGCCGCCCGCACCGTTGTCGCCGGACTGGGGCTCAAACACGCCTATCTTGATGACCTTGTCGCCGGAAGCAGCGCCGTCATCGGCAGGGGCCTCGCTGGCCGGGGCGTCGTCCGCCGGGGCCTGGCTCTCGGTGGCCGCAGGCTCGCCGCAGGCGGCAAGGGCAAACACCATGCACAGTGCAAGCAGAAGTGCAAGTATCTTCTTCATTCAGTCTCATCCTCCTAAATCATGTTCGGCTGCGACGTCCACACGCAGCGGACAAATGTACTTCGCAGCCTGGGCATGATTATAAACCATCTCGCCCGCGATTGCAACAGAATTTCTTACTTTTTATTGCTATTTCTTTAATAAATCAGCGCAAATCTTTTTCGTGCCGAAAAAGTCGTTTGCTGTAGGAGTAATTTTATGCATTATTCACAATTTACACCATAACTGGCCCTGTGCGCCAGTCGCCGCCGCCGCGGCGCTCAGCGGCGGCCCGGTAGGCCAGGACACAGAGGTCGCGCGCGCCGGCGCCCAGCTCGAAGAGCTCCAGCGCCTCCCGGGGGAGCTGCCTGGCCGTGGCGGGCTTTGTGATTATAGGCACGCGGCTCTTGTCCTGGGCCTGGCGCAGCAGGGCGCGGCCGCGCTCCGTCGCCGCGAGCAGGCGCGCGTAGGGCGGCAGCTCCTCTGCCATGCCCTCTCTTATGCCCAGACAAGCGCACATGGTCATGCGTCGTATGCGTGAGAGGGCGTAGCGCTTCGACTTGGCCGCGGCCAGCACGCCGTCGAGCGTCGGCTCGTCCCGGACGGCGGCGCGCAGTCGGTTGCCGAGGCCCTCGGAAGCGTCCGGCAGGCGGTTAAACTCCGCGTCAGGCAGCATACGCAGGCGGGAGAGGAGCATGGGCTCCAGGGTTTCCATGAGCACGGGGCCGCGTCCGCGCTCATATTCGCGCTCGAATACGGCCGAGGCGGCGTCGGGCATGAAGCCGCGGTTGCTTTTGCCGGCGGCGAGGCGGTTTCGCAGCTCGGATGCGGAACGGATGCTCCCCTGCCCCGGCGCATCGTGGGCCGCGCCCTCGCGCCGGATCGTCATGAAGCCCAGGTCGAGACCCAGCTCGTAGATGGCGCGTATATATTCGACGGCGAGGATGTTGTTGGGCGTTTCGAGCAGGGCGGCGGTATCCTCGTCTGTTACGGCGGCGAGGGCGCGCTGGCGCGCGGCGGCGAAGGGGATGCCGCCTTCGAGCTCGTTTCGGAGCGCGGCGGAGAAGTCAGGGCCCAACAGGGCTTCGGCCGCGCGCTCCAGCGGCTCTGTCTCGCCGCACTCGCTGCCGAAGCAGAGGCAGTCC
This sequence comes from Candidatus Scatomorpha stercorigallinarum, assembly GCA_018713375.1. Next base: position 2,262 of record DVOV01000005.1, read on the forward strand.
ACGACGCCGAGCGCGGCCAGCAGGCCCACCCCGCCGCGGGCAAAGCCCTCAGCCGAGGACAACGCCCAGGGCAGGGGCAGTTCAAAGACGAGGTCGGCGCCGCAGCGGGCGGCGGCCTCGGCGCGTGCAAACTTCGACCACACCGCCGCCTCGCCGCGCTGGACAAAGTCGCCGGACATGGCGCAGACTACGGCTGCGTCACCGCCGAGTGCCTCGCGGGCGCGCTCGATGAGCAGCGCGTGGCCGTTGTGGAAGGGGTTGAATTCTGCGACTATGCCTGCGGCGCGCATGGCGTCATCTCCTTTTTGGGGGTTGGTTGGTTGATTTGTTTTTGAGGTTGGAGGAACTCGCCGTTTTGCTGGCGGTTGGCTTTACGTTGGTGCTGCTTATCCACCCCATTTCTTTGGTCTTGCCCAAAGAAACGGGGTGGAGCCCCAAAGAAAAA
>DVOV01000045.1 GCA_018713375.1 Candidatus Scatomorpha stercorigallinarum
GTTTGGCGAGAGCACGGCCGTGCTGGCGGGGGACGCGCTGCAGGCGGAGGCCTTCGGAGCCATACTGCGCTCGGCGCTGCCTGTTGAGGCCCGCGCCAGATGCGCGGAGATCCTCGCCGGGGCGGCGGGGGTGGACGGCATCTGCGGCGGGCAGTTCATGGACCTTTCGGCCGAGGGCCACGCCCTTTCCGCCGACGAGCTCAGCGATCTGCAGGCGCGCAAGACCGGCGCGCTGCTCTCCGGCGCGTGCATGCTCGGCGCAGCTGCGGCCGGGGCGTGCGACGAGGACATAGACACCGCATCGCAGTACGGCGCGCAGCTCGGCGCAGCCTTCCAGATACGCGACGACATGCTCGACGTGCTGAGCACGGTAGGCGAGCTCGGTAAGCCCATTGGCAGCGACAAGCGCGAGGGAAAGACGACCTTCATGAGCCTCTACGGCGAGGAGCGCTGCGCGCGCATGGTCGAAAAGATCACCGCCCTGGCCTGCGCCACGGTCGCGGGCATGGACGCCGACGGCTTCCTCACGGCGCTGGCTAAGAAAATGGCGTCCCGGCGGGGGTAAAAAAGCATCCAATGAATATATTCAAATATCGCCCTGCTATATTGAAATAGCGGGCGATTTTTGTTATATTAATAGTGAGATATTTTCGACTGAACACGTTGATCGTAAAAGAGAGCACTAAAGAGGTCATATTTTTGCATATACTTGACAAAATCAAAACAAACCAGGACCTTCGCGGCCTTCCGGAGAGCGATTTGCCCGGGCTCTGTGCGGAGATACGCGAGTTCCTGATCGCCGCCATTTCCAGGACGGGCGGCCACCTGGCCTCCAACCTGGGGACTGTGGAATTGACAGTGGCGCTGCACCGCGTGTACGACCCCATGCGAGACCGTATCGTATTCGACGTGGGGCATCAGTGCTATACGCACAAGCTGCTCACCGGGCGGCGCGCGGGCTTTGACCGCCTGCGCAAGTCCGGCGGCGTCTCCGGCTTCCCCAAGCCGGGGGAGAGCACGGCGGACGCTTTCATCGCCGGCCACGCTTCGGACTCCGTCTCCGTGGCGCTGGGCATGGCCCGGGCGCGGACGCGCCTGGGGGGAGATTACGACGTCGTGGCCGTCATCGGCGACGGCGCGCTCACCGGCGGGCTGGCTTACGAAGGTCTGTCGAACGCTGGGCAGTCCGGTGAGCCGCTGGTCGTCATACTCAACGACAACGCGATGTCCATCGGCAGCAATGTCGGCGGCATGGCGCGGCTGCTCTCCCGCATGAGGGTGAAGCCGGGCTACATCGGTTTCAAGCGCTGGTACCGCTCCACCGTGGGCCGCGTGAAGCCGCTCTATAACGCCATCCACCATGTAAAGGAGGGCGTGAAGGAGGCCGTGCTGCCCGGGAACATGTTCGACGACCTGGGATTCTACTACCTTGGCCCTGTGAACGGGCACGATATCTCCGCGCTGGAGAGCGCCATCTCCTGGGCGCGGGACATGCGCTCTCCGGTGCTCGTACATGTGCTGACAAAAAAGGGCAGAGGATACCCCTTCGCCGAGCTGCATCCGGATAAATACCACGGCGTGGGCCCCTTCGACCGCCAGACGGGCGTCGTCAAGGGCGGCGGGCGCACTTTTTCCGCAGAATTCGGCGACGCGCTCTGCCGCCTGGCCGAGGGGGACGGGCGCGTGGCGGCGCTCACTGCCGCCATGGCGGACGGCACGGGACTGTCCGGTTTTGCGGAGAAGTTCCCGGAGAGGTTTTTTGACACAGGCATCGCCGAGGAACACACGGTGTCCATGGCCGCCGGCATGGCGAAACAGGGGCTTGTGCCCGTGGCGGCCGTCTACTCCACGTTCCTGCAGCGCTCTTACGACCAGCTGATCCACGACGTGTCCCTGCTGGGACTGCACGTCGTCCTCGCCGTAGACCGCGCGGGGCTGGTGGGCGAGGACGGGGAGACGCACCACGGCATTTTTGACGTGGCCTATCTCTCCACCGTGCCCGGGATGCGCGTACTCTGTCCCGCCTCCTTCGCCGAGCTGCGTGAGATGCTGAAAACTGCCGTGGAGGACATGGACGGCCCCGTGGCCGTGCGCTATCCGCGCGGCGGCGAGGGGATGTACCGCGAGATGCACGCGGAGCCCGCGGCAGTGCTGCGGGAGGGCTCGGATGTGACGCTCGTGTCATACGGCACGATGATAAACGAGGCGCTGGCCGCGGCCGGCGCGCTCGACAGGCGCGGCGTCTCCGCCGAAGTGATAAAGCTGGGGCGCGTGTGCCCCATCGAGTACGCCCCGGTGCTCGCCTCGCTGAAAAAGACGGGGCGCATCGTGGTCGCAGAGGAGGCCTGCGCCGCCGGCAGCGCGGGTTCGGCCATCCTGAAGGAAGCTGCGGGGAAGTTCACTTTCCGTTCGCGGCTGCTGGACCTGGGCGCCGGCATCGTGCAGCAGGGGACGACGGCGGAGCTGAGAGCGTCCGCCGGTATCGACGCCGCCGGCATCGAACGGGCGGCAATGGAGCTGATGTGATGGCAAAAGAGAGACTGGACGTCGCCGTGACGGCGCTGGGCCTGGCCGAGAGCCGGGAACGCGCGCGGGCGGATATCATGAGCGGGCTCGTCTACGTCAACGGGCAGAAGGCCACCAAGCCGGGCATGCCCGTGGCGGAGGACGCGAAAATAGAACTGCGGGGCACGGCCTGCCCCTATGTCTCGCGCGGAGGCTTCAAACTGGAAAAGGCGCTGCGCGTGTTCCCCGTAAGTGCGGAGGGAAAGGTGTGCATCGACTGCGGAGCCTCCACCGGCGGCTTCACCGACGTGCTGCTGAAAAACGGCGTGGCGAAGGTCTATGCCGTGGACGTGGGCTACGGCCAGCTGGCCTGGAGCCTGCGGCAGGATGGGCGCGTAGCGGTCATGGAGCGCACCAACGCCCGCAACCTGACTCCGGACATGTTCGCCGAGAGCATGGACATGGCCGTGATGGACCTTTCGTTCATCTCGGTGCGGCTCATCATACCGGCAGTAGTGCCGCTGCTGAAGGAAAACGGCGATATCATCTGCCTCATCAAGCCTCAGTTCGAGGCCGGCAAGGCGGATGTGGGCAAAAAAGGCGTGGTGCGGGATGCGGCCGTGCATGAGCGCGTGTTGCGGGAGTTCATGGACTTTGTGCCCTCCGCAGGATGTACCCTTCTGGGGCTGGATTTCTCGCCTATCCGCGGCCCTGAGGGGAACATCGAATATCTCGCGTGGCTGAAAAAGGGCGCGCATGACGCGCCGCAGCTCTCCGCTGCGGACGTAGTCGCCGCCTCGCACGGGGGTGATGCTGTCAAATGAAAAAGATCGTCCTCTCCCCAAACCCGTACCGGGACCGGAGCCTGGCGCTGACCATGCGGGCGAAGGCGTTCCTGGAGGCCGACGGCCGGGAGACTGTGATCAGCCCTGTGTTCGTCGATGTGCCGGGGGACTCCAACATGATCCCCCTGCGCCGCGCGGCGGAGGACGCCGAGCTTATCATCTCCTTTGGCGGCGACGGCACGTTTTTGCACGTCGCCCGCCAGGTGATGGATCTGCCCATTCCAATGCTCGGCGTGAACATGGGCACCAAGGGCTTCATGGCCTCGCTCGAGCCGGAGGACATCGGGCTCGTGCGCCGCGCCGCCGCGGGGGAGTTCCGCCGCAGCCGCCGGATGCTCATCGACGTGGAGCTGCGGCGCGAAAACGGGGAGAGCGTGCTCGACTGTGCGCTGAACGACGTGGTGGTGAAAAGCGATGTGAGCTGCATCGGCCTGGCCGTCACGGCGGACGGTGTGAAAGTCACGGATTTCATGGGCGACGGCGTCATCGTATCCACGCCCACAGGCTCGACCGCCTATTCGATGTCCGCCGGCGGGCCCATCGTGGAGCCGGAGGCGGAGAACATCATCATCACGCCCATCTGCGCGCACATCATGGCGGCCAAGAGCTTTGTGCTCTCGCCGGCAAGACGCGTGGCCGTAAAACCGGACTGGCAGCGCTCACATGTCACGCTGCTCTCGGTGGACGGCACGGAGGCCGTGCGCATGGAGACAGGCGACGAGGTGCTGATCCGCCGCAGCGAAAAGTCCGTCATCATGGCGGACATGGGCGTGACTACGTTCTACGAGTCCGCCATGAACAAACTCACTGGTAAATAAGCAATGACATACCCGCCTCCGGCGGGACGGACCCCAAATAATGCTGAGGGAGTGTTGATAATGAAGTCCGCAAGACAAAATGTGATCTTGGAGATCATTGCTTCCAGCGATATCGAGACCCAGAACCAGCTCATGCAGGCGCTGGCCGCACGCGGCGTCAGCAGCACGCAGGCCACGCTCTCGCGCGACATCAAGGAGCTGCGCCTGGTGAAGGAGCTGGCGCCCAGCGGGCGCTACCGCTACGCCCCGGCCTCACACGACGAGGCGGGAGAGCACAGCGAACGGCTGAAGAAGATCTTCAAAGAGAGCGTCATCAGCTGTGAAACGGCGATGAACATCATCGTCATCAAGACCCTGCCGGGCCTGGCGAACGCGGCCGGCTCCGCCCTGGACGGCATGGACATCCCCGCCCTGGTGGGCTCGCTGGCCGGCGACGACACGGCCTTCCTCGCCATGCGGGACGTGAAGAGCGCCGAATCGCTCTGCGAGGAGATCAAGAAGCTGTTCTGAACAGGACGGCGTTTTCGGAGGACCACGGATGCTTACAGAGCTCCACATCGAGAACATAGCAGTCATTGAGCGCGCGGACATAGAGCCGGGACCGGGTCTGAACGTCCTCACCGGCGAGACGGGCGCGGGCAAAAGCATCGTCATCGACTCGCTGCAGGCCGTGCTCGGCGGCCGCGCCAGCCGCGAGCTTG
>DVOV01000046.1 GCA_018713375.1 Candidatus Scatomorpha stercorigallinarum
AGGGGGACCCCCGGTCCCCCTCGTATTTTTCGCAAAAAGCAAATCCGAAGCCCAGCGCAAGCGGGTTCGGATTTGAAAGGAGGCGCAAGGGAGCGGACGCAGTTTTCGGCGTCAGCCTTTGGCTGCCGCCGGAAACGGAGTTGAGCGGACTTTGCGCCGACGTGGAGCGGGCGAAGGGAATCGAACCCTCGTATTCAGCTTGGAAGGCTGATGTTCTGCCATTGAACTACGCCCGCAGGAACTATAATAATGTAACATCACCGCGGCGGGCTGTCAAGGGGATCTTGCGCTACAGCACGACGATGGTGACGCCGTTGTTGGCGCGGTCGAGGTCCGCGTCGCGCCGCAGCTCGTCGCAGCGGAGGAAGGCCCGCCGCGTGGCCTCGTCGAAGATGGAAAAGCGCTCGCCGGGTATCACGTCCCGCACGAGGCCGCGCGAGCGCTGGCGCTCCAGGTATGCGCGCACCTCCACGCGGATGCGACCGCCCACGCCGTGCGAGCCGTAGCCGTGGATGAGCTTGAGCGCGCCCGCGCCGGTCGTCCTGGCGTTCTGGATGGCCCAGGTGGCGCGGCGCACGGCGAGGTCCGCCGTGGGCATGTCGTATTTGAGGTTGACTTCCTTGAGGAACGCCACGCTCAGGCCTCCCGTATGGCCCCGCAGGGGCAGAGCTGCGCGCACACGCCGCAGCCGGCGCAGAGCGCGCCGTCGATGGCCGGCGGGCGCGTGTTTTTGATGGCCGGGCAGCCCAGGCGCGTGCAGGCCCCGCAGCGGCGGCAGTAGTCGCCGGCGACGCGGTATTTTTTGCCCCCTGCGGGGGCCGTGAGCGCGCACTCGCCGCGGCAGAACACCACGGCTGCGCCCTCGCGCGCGAGGGCGGCGCGCAGCGCGGCGGCGATGCCGGCGCTGTCAAAGGCGGAGACCTCCGCGACGGCGCCCGCCGCGAGGCCGGCGGGCAGGGCGCTCCCCACGGCCAGGGCGATGCCGCCGCTCTCTTCAAGCTCCGCGAGCGCGGGCCCGTCCAGCTCGGCGGCGGGCAGCAGGGCTATGAGCTCCGAGCGCTTCGCGCCCTCGCGCAGACGCTGCGCGAGGACGGAGACGGCGCGCCATTCGCCGGCGCGCTCCTCCACGGCCAGCAGCGGCCTCCCGGCGCAGAGGGCGGCGCAGCCGCCGCCGGCGACGCCGCGCAGCCAGAGCCGGCCCATGGCCGCGGCCGGCGCGCGGTAGGGGCAGCCGGGACAGAGGGCGTTCCTGCCCTCGGGCTTATCCTGCATTTCGCGGCCTCCTTTCGCGCCGTTGGCGGTCATTTTTTGCCGTGATAGAGCTTCTTCGTCTGGTATCTGGGCTCGCAGGTGAGGTTCATGCCCAGGCGCTGGAACACGTTCTCGTCCACGCGCGAGAGTATCACCGTGCTGTGCACCTCGCAGCCGGCGAGGGCGGAGAGCTGCTCCATGGCCGCCTCGGCGTTGGGGTCCGTGACGGCGCAGATGGAGAGGGCGATGAGCACCTCGTCCGTGTGCAGGCGCGGGTTGCGGTTGCCCATGTGCTCCACCTTCAGGTGCTGGATGGGCTCGATGATCTCCGGGGAGATGAGCGTGACGTCACCGGGGATGCGGCCCAGGTATTTGAGCGCGTTGAGCAGGCAGGCGGAGGAGGCCCCCAGCAGGGAGGAGGTCTTGCCGGTGATGAGCCTGCCGTCCGGCATCTCCATCGCCACGGCGGGGCCGTCCGTCTCCTCGCCGCGCGCGCGGGCGGCGGGCACCACGGCGCGGTCCTCGGGCCTGACGCCCACCTGGTTCATCAGCAGCTCTTCCTTGTACACCTCGTTCTGCCCGCCCAGGCCCTGGCGCAGGGAGACGGCGGCGGCGAAGTAGCGGCGGATGATCTCCTGCTGGGAGGCGGCGCGGCAGGCCGCGTCGTCCGTGATGCAGAAGCCGGCCATGTTCACGCCCATGTCCGTGGGGCTCTTGTAGGGGCTCTCGCCGTAGATGCGCTCGAACATGGCGCTGAGGACGGGGAAGATCTCCACGTCGCGGTTGTAGTTGACGGCGGCCTGGCCGTAGGCCTCCATGTGGAAGGGGTCTATCATGTTCACGTCGTCGAGGTCCGCGGTGGCGGCCTCGTAGGCCAGGTTGACCGGGTGCTTGAGCGGCAGGTTCCAGATGGGGAAGGTCTCGAACTTGGCGTAGCCGGCCTTGACGCCGCGCTGGTGCTCGTGATAGAGCTGGCTGAGGCAGGTGGCCATCTTGCCGCTGCCCGGCCCCGGCGCGGTGACGACGACGAGCCGGCGCGTCGTCTCTATGTAGTCGTTCTTGCCGAAGCCCTCGTCGGAGACGATGAAGGAGAGGTTGGAGGGGTAATCGGGTATCCAGTGCTGGAGGTAGACGCGCACGTCCATGGCCTCCAGGCGCTGGCGGAAGTGGTCGGCGGAGGGCTGGCCGCGGTAGTGCGTCACGGAGACGCTGCCCACGTAGAGCCCGATGGCGCGGAAGGCGTCGATCAGCCGCAGGGCGTCCTCGTCGTAGGTGATGCCGAGGTCGCCGCGGCGCTTGTCGCGCTCGATGTCGTCGGCGGAGATGACGATGACGATCTCCGCTTCGTCCTTCATCTCCAGCAGCATCCGCACCTTGCTGTCCGGCTGGAAACCCGGCAGCACGCGCGAGGCGTGATAGTCGTCAAAGAGCTTGCCGCCGAATTCCAGATAGAGCTTGCCGCCGAAGCGGGCGATGCGCTCGCGTATCTTCTGCGACTGTAACCGCAGGTATTTGTCGTTGTCAAAGCCCGCTCTGTACATGGTATCCCATCCCATCTTTGTATTTACACCGCCGTCTATCATACACCAAAAGCGGCGGCAGTTCAAATACTTTTCGGCTTTGCGCCCGCGCGCGGCCAAATTCGCCGGCCAGCTCTTTTTTTATTCACAATTTTGTGCTATAGTAAGCTGTCAGCGTGTGGGCACGGCCCATGCAAGAAAGCGAGGTATGGTCAAATGGGACTTTTCAACAAGCTGTTCGGCTCGCACAGCGACCGCGAGCTTAAAAAGATATATCCCATCGTGGACCGCATCGAGGCCCTCGAGGGGCGGATGCAGTCCCTTTCGGACGAGGAGCTGCGCGGCAAGACCGCGGAATTCAAGGAGCGCTACGCCCACGGCGAGAGCCTTGACGACATGCTGCCGGAGGCCTTCGCCGCCGTGCGGGAGGCCGCCTGGCGCGTCCTCGGCATGAAGCCCTTCCGCGTGCAGCTCATCGGCGGCATAGTGCTGCACGAGGGGCGCATAGCGGAGATGAAGACCGGCGAGGGCAAAACGCTGGTGGCCGTCCTGCCGGCCTATCTGAACGCCATAGCCGGCGAGGGCGTCCATGTCGTCACCGTCAACGATTACCTGGCCCGCCGCGACAGCGAGTGGATGGGCAAGGTGTTCCGCTTCATGGGCCTTGAGGTGGGGCTCATCGTCCACGGGCTGAACGCCGAGCAGCGCCGCGCGGCCTACGCCGCGGACGTCACCTACGGCACCAACAACGAGATGGGCTTCGACTACCTGCGCGACAACATGGCCATCTACAAGCAGCAGATGGTGCAGCGCGGCCACGCCTTCGCCATCGTGGACGAGGTGGACTCCATACTGATAGACGAGGCGCGCACCCCGCTCATCATCTCCGGCCAGGGCGACGAGAGCACGGACCTCTACCGCCAGGCGGACGGCTTTGTGCGCACGCTCAAGCGGCTCACCGTCACCAGCGTGGACGAGAAGGCCGAGGAGGACGAGAGCCTCGACGCCGACTACATCGTGGACGAAAAGGCCCGCACGGCCACGCTCACGGCCCGCGGCACGGCCAAGGCGGAGAAGTACTTCGGCCTTGAAAACCTCGCTGACCTTGAAAACTCCACCCTCGCGCACCACATCAACCAGGCGCTGAAGGCCCACGGCGTCATGAAGCGGGACATCGACTACGTCGTGAAGGACGGCGAGGTCATAATCGTCGACGAGTTCACCGGCCGGCTGATGCTCGGCCGGCGCTACAGCGAGGGCCTGCACCAGGCCATCGAGGCCAAGGAGCAGGTGGACGTGCGCCGTGAGAACAAGACCCTCGCCACGATAACCTTCCAGAACTATTTCCGCCTCTACGGCAAGCTCTCCGGCATGACGGGCACGGCCCTCACGGAGGAAGAGGAGTTCCAGACCATCTATCAGCTGGACATCGTGGAGATACCCACGAATAAGCCAGTCATCCGCAAGGACTGGCCGGACATCGTCTACCGCAACGAGAAGGGCAAGCTGGACGCCGTCATCGAGCAGATCATCGCCTGCCACGAAAAGGGCCAGCCCGTGCTGGTGGGCACGGTGAGCATCGAGAAGAGCGAGGCGCTCTCCGCCCTGCTGAAAAAGCGCGGCATAGCGCACAACGTCCTCAACGCCAAGCAGCACGAGCGCGAAGCGGAGATCGTGGCCCAGGCGGGCAAGCTGGGGGCCGTCACCATCGCCACCAACATGGCCGGCCGCGGCACGGACATCATGCTCGGCGGCAACGCCGAGTTCCTGGCCAAAAACGACCTCAAAAAGGCCGGCTACAGCGACGAGGCCATCAACGAGGCCACCGGCTACGCGGACACGGACGACGAGGAGATACTCAGGGCCCGCGAGATGTTCGCAGAGCGCCTCGCCGCGCACAAGGAGCAGACGGACGCCGAGGCCGAGCAGGTCAGGGCGGCCGGAGGGCTCTTCATCCTAGGCACCGAGCGGCACGAGGCCCGGCGAATCGACAACCAGCTGCGCGGCCGC
>DVOV01000047.1 GCA_018713375.1 Candidatus Scatomorpha stercorigallinarum
GAGGCGGGCGAACCGTGGATGACGCGGGTGCCATCGGCCACGCCCAACGTCCGCGTCTAACCCACCCCGGCAATCCCGCGAACGCGGGGCGTCGAGGACGCCGCCCCTTACGGGCGTCAGCGGAACGCAGGTATCCGCACCGTGGCAAGCAGATGCGCAAACGCCCTCGGCTCCCCTGAAAGGGGAGCTGTCGCGGCGCGAAGCGCCGTGACTGAGGGGTTGGTGTAACGTGGGTGCGGCGTAATAACGTTACCAGTCAACCTACGCAACCCACTCACCGTAGGGGCTTACCTTCCACGACCGCCCGGCGTTGGTCGATGGACGACGTCGGACGCCCGTGTAAGATGGTGCGCGGGCTGTGATGCGCGAGATCGAATACGTGGGGAAGCGGACGTTACCGTGCGCGCCGTTGGAAACACGGTTGCAATCGGTCACGCCGAACGTCCGCGACCGGTCAACCGCGGCAGACACGCAACGCAAGGGCGAGCGCGGAGGTAGGGTGGCGCGCGGAACCGACGCAATCCGTCGTCCGACGGACGGCACACCGAGGACGGTGCGCCCTACGAGGCGAGACGTAACGATTAACAACAAACCGACGTCATCCGTCAACCAACGGAAGGGGCGTCGAGGACGCCGCCCCCTACGGGGTGTGTGATAGGTACGTTTTTGCGGAGCCGTGGGGTGGTCGGGTAGTCTGGGTAAGACTTTCGATACCCGTTATGTTGTAAGCCGCAAGGCCGGTTTAGCTCCGGCCCGTAAGGGGCGGCGTCCTCGACGCCCCGCCGATGCGGGATTACCGGGCCGTGTTAGACGCATCCGCCCGGCGCGACTGACAGCACCCACTTTTCCAACGGTGCGCCCGTCTGGCGTCCACCGCCCAGCGTATCATATCCCGCGCATCGCAGCCCGTGCACCATTGGTATGGGCGCGCCAACGTTGCCTTTCCACCCACGCCGGGAGGGCGTGGAAGACCTCCCCTACGGCGTATTGGGAGGGTTGGCGCGCAGAATGCAACGTCGCCCGTCGACCGACGCCGGGAGTGGGTGGGAAGGGCGTCGCATGTATCCCACGCCACCCGTCATCCAACGCAAGGGGCGTCGAGGACGCCGCCCCTTACGGTGGTTGCGAGACGTAGGTATCAGCATCGTAATAAACGGATGCGCAAGTGCCGCAACCCTCCGCCCACGCTGAAAGGGGAGCCGAGGGGCGGACGCTGTCCGCGCGCTTTCGCGCGCCCTTATGCGGCGCGGGGCCTTGCGCTTTTGCGGTATATCGCCAGCGAGGCGGCGGCGGAGAGGAGCTCGGTAATCCAGAAGGAGTGCCAGACGCCGTCCGCGCCCAGGAAGCGGGAAAGGACGAAGGCTGTCGGGATTATCAGCGCCACATAGCGCAGCAGGGAGATGAGCAGCGAGGGCGCGCCCTTGCCCAGGCCCTCGAGCGCGCCGCAGCTCGTCACGCTCACGGCGGAGACAACGAAGCCCGCGCTTATAATCCGAAGCGCCCGGCCCGCGGCCTCTATCGCCGCGGCGTCGTTCGCGAAGAAGCCGGCAAGCGCCTCCGGCGCGGCCAGGAACAGCGCCGTGCCCAGGGCCATGATGCCCGCGGTCATCACGAGCACGGCGCGGTATATCTGCGAGACGCGGCCGTGCTCGCCCGCGCCGTAGTTATAGCCCACCAGCGGGCGCATGCCCTGCACGAAGCCGTTCGCAGGCAGGTAGAGGAAGGTCTGGAGCTTGTAATATATCCCCAGGATAAGCACGCCGCTCTCCGACACCGCGGCGAGGATGGCGTTGAGCGCCGAGGTCAGCACGCTCGGCAGCGCGAGGTTGAGCGTCGCGGGGACGCCGACGGAGTACAGCTGCGCGGCCATATGCCGCTCCGGCCGGAAGAGCTTCGGCGTCACGCGGACGCCTATCGGCCCGGCGAAGTACACCGCGACGTATATGACGAAGGAGAGCGTCTGGCCGATTCCCGTGGCGAGCGCCGCGCCCTCTATGCCCATGGCCAGGACGGGGCCCCAGCCGAAAATCATGATGGGGTCAAGGATGATATTGGCCACGCAGCCCGCGCCGAGGCTGACCATCGTGACCTTCATGCGCCCCACGCCCTGGAAGACCTTCTCGAAGCCCACGCCCAGCGAGACCATGACGCCGAAGGCGAAGACCACCGTCGAATACCGCACGCCGAGGTCTATCACCGCCGCGTCGGAGGTGTACAGCCGCAGGAAGGCGGGCATTATCGCGATGCAGGCCGCCGAGAGGACGACGCCGTGTATGAGCGAGAGGAGCATCCCCTGCGAGGCGGCCTTGTCCGCCTCCGGCTGCTCGTTCGCGCCCAGATGCAGGGAAATCACCGCGCTTATCCCCACGCCGAAGCCTATGCCCACGGCGTTCACCAGGTTCTGCACGGGATACACCAGCGAGAGCGCCGTCATCGCGTCGTCGCTTATGAGCGAGACGAAGTGGCTGTCCACAATGTTGTAGAGCGAGTTCACCAGCATGCTGAGCACCATGGGCAGCGCCATGCTCAGCACCAGCGGCACAACCGGCCGCTCCTTCATATAGCTTTGGTCCATGCCTTTACCTCCAAACAGCAAAAAAGCCGCGCAGCCTCAGACTGCGTGGCGAAAAGCGGCGCGAGCGCCGGGAAAAATCCACGGATGGTTTTAAACGCCGGAAGTTTAGCACAATCCGGCCCCTTTGTCAAGAGCGAGACGCAGGCCGCGCGGGGCGTTATACCCCTTGACAAGCGCGTCCTACACGTGTAGTATAATGTCGTACTACACTTGTAGGAGGGTTTTGCCATGCGCATTACTGACGCCGAGTGGGCGGTCATGGAGGCGCTCTGGGGCGGCGAGAGCTTCGCGCTCGGGGAGCTGGCCGAGAGGCTTCGCGGCACGAACGGCTGGAACAAGAACACGGTATACACCTACCTCACGCGCATGGCCGCGAAGGGGCTGGTCAAAATTGACCGCAGCGGCCCGCGGCCCTATTCCGCGGCGGTCTCGCGCTCCGACTGCGCGAGGGAGGAGCGCTCTGAGCTTTTGAACCGCGTCTACAAGGGCGCGGCGGGCGAGCTCATCGCCGCGTTTTTGAAGGAGTCGCACATTTCGCGTGCCGAGGCCGAACGGCTCCGGCGGCTGCTTGACGAGATGGAGGTGTGACGTGAGCAGTATCTGGGAATTCCTCTATCAGACGCTGACCGTCTCGCTGGCCGCGGCGGCGCTGCTGCTTGTGAAATGGCCGCTGAGCGACAAGCTCTCGCCGCGCTGGCAGTACGGCGTCTGGGGCGTGCTGGCGCTCCGGGCGCTTATCCCGGCCTCGCTCTCGCGCGGGATAGTCCCGCAGCTCGCACTCTGGCTTGAGACGGCGAAGTCCGTCGCGGAGCTTCGCCTGAGCTCGGCCTATTCGGAGCCCTTCGGGCTCATGGACCTGCGCTCGCCCCTGCCGTGGCCGGAGGGCGCGCCGCAGAGCCTCACGGACTGGCTGTTTATAGCCTATTTCGCCGGCGCCGCGCTCACGCTTTTGTGGTACGCCTGGCGCTACGCCTCCCTGCGCGCCCTGCTCCTGCGCGGGCGGGAGCCCTCCGGGGAAGCCGCGGCGGTCATAGAGCGCGTCGCGGCGAAGTATAAGCTGCGCGCCTGCCGGGCCGTGGAGGTGCCGGGGCTCAAAAGCGCCTTCGTCTGCGGCGTATTCCGGCCCGTGCTGGCCCTGCCCGAGGGCGAGACGCCGGACGAGAAGGTCATACTCCACGAGCTGCTGCATCTCAAGTACTTCGACGCGGGCCAGAACGTGTTCTGGTGCGTCCTGCGCGCGCTGCACTGGTGCAACCCCTTTTTGCAGTACGTCTTCAACCGCGTGGGCAACGACATGGAATCGCTCTGCGACCGGCGCGTACTCGAGCGGCTCGAGGGCGAGGAGCGGCGCGAGTACGGCGCCATCCTGCTCGGCATGGCCTCGGGCAGCTACGCCCGCGCGCCAGGCACAAGCTCCATCTCCAACGGCGCGAGGAACATCGCCCGGCGGATAGAGGCGATAGCGCGCTTCAAGCTATACCCGCGCGGCATGGCCCTCGTGAGCGCCTGCGCGGTGCTTCTCCTGGGCGCGTCGCTGCTCACGGGCGCGAGGGCGGACTTCAGCCGGCTTGAAGGCTATCCGTACAGCGGGGAGGAGCTGCTGCCCGCCCTGGCCGCGGCGCGGATTGAGCGCTGCGCCACCATCCCCGGCGCACTGGACGTGTACGCGAAGGCGCTCGTCTTCCGGGACATGAAGCTCTACGCCCTGGCCTCGCCCGTTTCGGAGCAGGAGCGGATTTATGACGATTTCCTCAGCTGGGCAGGAGCCGATATTGCGCTCACGTCCGTCGGCGCCTCGGCGCAGCCCCGGGTGCTCAATCTGCGGCAGGCCGGGGAAGGGCACATGCTCGCCGAGCTCGCCCTGCCGGGCGAAATACTCAGCGTCAGCTGGTCTTATGGCGCGGTGGGCGAAGAGCATCTGGGGCAGTACTTCCTC
>DVOV01000048.1 GCA_018713375.1 Candidatus Scatomorpha stercorigallinarum
GTCATCCCACGCCGGGCGGGGGTGGAACCCCGCCCCTACAGGGGTTGGAGGAACGTGATGAGGCAGGTGCGTTTGATTTTGCCGTGCGGCGTCACGAGCTGCGGATGCGCCGAATGACCTGCGCGCAGCGCTCCTTCGTATACACGACCGGCACGGGGTAAACGGGGTTCGCCTCCGCGAGCGCCCATTTCACCATCTGCGGGATGTCCTCCTCCTTTATGAAGTCAAAGCCCGTGGGGATGCCCATGCGCCGGTTCATCGCCTTTATCTCGGAAATGAAGGCCCGGGCCTTGGCCTCCTCGGTGCCGCTGCTCTTGAGTTTTGTCAGCTCCGCCAGGCGCGCCAGCTTGGGGTAGACCGCCTCGCCGTAGTCCTCCAGGACTATGGGCAGGATGACGGCGTTCGCCAGGCCGTGCGGAGTGTTGTAGAGCCCTCCCAGGGTGTGGGCTATGGCGTGGACGTTGCCCACGCTGGAGCGCGTGAAGGCGAAGCCGGCCCTGTAGGCCGCGAGCATCATCTCCTCGCGCGCGTTGAGATCTCCCGGCTTGTTATAGGCGCGCTCAAGGTTCATGAAGACGCCCAGCACCGCGTCCTCAGCCCAGCGCAGGCTCTCGCGCGTGTTGTAGGTCCAGCAGAGATAGGCCTCGACGGCGTGGGTCAGCGCATCCATGCCCGTCGTCGCCGTGGTGCGCGGGGGCATGCCCACGGTGAGCTCCGGGTCGAGCACGGCGCGTCGGGGGATGAGGTGCAGGTCCATGACGGCGTATTTGTGGTTCGTCTCTCTGTCCGTTATGACCGCGGCCACAGTGGCCTCGCTGCCCGTGCCGGAGGTGGTAGGTACGGCTATCAAGGGCGGGGTGGGCCGCCCCACGCGCAGAAGCCCCGCCATCTCGGCCAGGGACCTGTCCGGCCGCGCGGCGCGTGCAGCCGCGGCCTTCGCCGTGTCCATGGGTGAGCCGCCGCCGAGGGCGATGAAGCCGTCGCACAGGCGCTCCTTGTACAGAGCGTAGCAGCGTTCCGCCGTCGCGACGGAGGGGTTCGCCTCCACCTCGGAGAAGACGGCGTAGTCATAGCCCGCCGCGTCGAGGATGGACATTATCCTCCTGCCTATGGTTTTGACTATGTTCGGGCCTGTCACCAGCAGCGGGCGATGGACCCCCTCCGCCGCCAGCAGGGAGGGGATGGCCGCAATGCTGCCCGGACCCGTTGTGAGCTCCGGCTTGCGCCAGGCCATGAAGCGCTCGCCTACGTTGAAAACGCCCTGAAAGCTCCGGTAATACGCGAGCTTCAGCTTGTCTGCTCCCGTCATGTTCTCCTCCTTCTCCCGCCTCAGAAGGGCAGGAAGCTCAGTGTGTCGCCGTCCCGCAGGGGGGCGGCAAAGCCGCCGCGCAGCTGGATGCTCTCGCCGTTCACGGCTATGAGCATGCGTCTCGCCTCGCGGTACGCGGCCCGCGAATACCGCCTTTTTATATGGGAGAGCGCCTCGCTCACGGCGCGGGCCTCTATGTATTCCTCGCGCCGGCCCGTCAGCTCCTCCAGGGCCGCGCGGTAGCAGAGCTTCACGCTCATTTTCCCGCCTCCTCTATGCCCAGACGGCGCAGCTTTTTCACCGTCGGCCTGCCTTCCGCGTCCCAGCCGCGTACGCGGTAGTAGATGGGCAGCATCTTCTCAAGCGGCACCGCCGTGCGCGGGTCCGAGGGGTCCTGCAGCTCGCGCGTCAGGCGTTTCGGCAGGGCGTCGTCCGCCGCCGTGAGGCCCTCGCGCAGGTTGTACAGCCGCTCCAGCGCGTAGGAGCGCTCGCCCAGCTCCAGGAAGGGGCCGGTGTAGGTCCGCAGTCCCGTCGCGCGGCGCAGGGCCTCCGCGTGCGGCAGGAGGAGCAGACTGTTGAAGGCCAGGGCCGGCGTCACGTTCAGCAGCAGCGCCACCATCGGGCCCATATGGGGCATGACCTTGCCCACCAGCTTCGTTATCGCGCTGTTCGGACCCAGTTTGAAGAAGACCGCCGGGACAAAGGTCTGCGCTGAAAAGAGGCAGCAGCCGGCAGAGGACACGGCCTCAAGCGCGTCCTGCATGAAGGCCGTGAATTGCGCCTTGCCCCGCGGGGTCAGCGCGTCCATGCTCAGGACGCCGACAGACTCCAGCAGCGCCAGATAGCCGCCGCCGAGGTGACAGCCGCCGCGGTTGGCCACGGCGTAACCCAGGCCCATGCCCACGCTGCGCCGGGGCTCGTAGCTTGCCAGCTCCAGGCCCTTTGACTGGATGGCGAAGTCCGCGCCGCCGTATTTGTCGGACATGCGCTTCGTGCCTTCGGCCACGTCGGCCCAGGGGCCCTCGCGGCGCACGACACGCTCCAGCGCCGCCTCCAGCCCCTCCGCGCTGCCGAACTCCAGGCCGAAGTCCGCCATGCCGCGCTGCTTCAGCTCCATGGCGAAGGCCAGGCTTGAGGCGAAGGAGATGGTGTCGAGCCCGTAGAGGTCGCACAGCCAGTTGAGCTTCAGCACCGCGTCAAGGTCCGAGACGCCTATGTTCGGCCCGAAAAAGCCCAGGGTCTCGTACTCCGGACCCTTGAGCTCCCGCCCGTCCACCAGGACGCGCCGCTCGCAGCGGATGGGGCAGCTCACGCAGCCGCTGTTTCGTACGAGCCGCGTCTCCGTCAGCGTTTCGCCAGAGACGGCGTCCGCCTCGTCGAAGTGGCCGGACTGGAAGTTGCGCGTGGGCAGGGCGTTCGTGGCGTTGGCCTTGTTCACGAGATTGGCAGAGCCGTAGCGCGGCAGGCAGCGCCCCGTCATGGGGTGCTTCTTTATGAACTTCACCCAGCGCAGGAGGAACTTGTCGAAGCCCTCGCGGTCGTATATCTCCGGCCGCTTCGTGCCGTAGGCTACGAGGGCCTTGAGGTTCTTCGAGCCGAGCACCGCGCCCGAGCCGCAGCGGCCCGCCACGCGCTCGCCGGAGACGGCGGAGGCGTAGCGCACGCCGTTCTCGCCCGCCGGGCCTATGACCAGCTTGCCGTACCACTCCGGGAACTTCGCCTGCACGGCCTCGGTGTCGAGCCCCCAGAGCTCCGGCGCAGGGCGTATGCGCAGCTCGCCGTCGAGCGCCTCAATGACGCTCGGCTCCGGCGCGCGGCCAGTTATTATGAGCCCGTCGAAGCCCGCCCTTTTGAGCATGACGCCGAACTGCCCGCCGCAGTTCGAGGAGGCGATGCCGCCCGTCAGGACGTTCTTGAAGCTGAGGTTGAAGCGGCTCGTCGAGGGCGCGCCCGTGCCGTTGAGCGGCCCCGTGTTTATGATGATGACCGCCTCGGGCGAGAGCGCGTCCAGCCCCGGCGGCGTGAGGTCCAGCAGCAGCCGCGCCGCCATGCACTTGCCGCCGACGTATTTTGCATAGTAGTCCCGCGAGATCGGAAAGCGCGAGACCTCCCCCCTCGTGAGGTCCACCCTCGCGTAGACGGGCAGGGGCATATCCTCCGGACTGCGCTTTTTCATGCCCTAGCCTCCATTCTTATGGCGTGCAGCGGACACTCAATCGCGCAGAGCCCGCAGCCCACGCATTTTTCGGGATACCTGAGCTCGCAGCGCGCCTCCACATCCCCGGGAAAGCGGGGTTCCGAGATGGCAAGGGCCTTCGCCGCGCAAAAATATACGCACAGCTGGCAGGCGCTGCACAGCGCCTGGTCTATCACCGGCCTCGGCCGCTCCTTTGGCGGCACGCGGCGGCAGACCTCGCCCGCGGCGTTTTTTACCGCGCCGACCGGGCAGCTCATGCCGCAGACCCCGCAGTCCACGCAGCGCCGCGCGTTTATGACGTGCCGCGACTTCGGCGCGCCCTCTATGGCGTGGACGGGACAGGCTCGCGCGCAGGAGGCGCAGCCTATGCAGTTTTCGCCTATCGTATGGGCCATGTCACAGTCACCCCTCCTT
>DVOV01000049.1 GCA_018713375.1 Candidatus Scatomorpha stercorigallinarum
GGCCGCGGCGGCGCGGGCTTCCCCACCGGCCTCAAGTGGAAATTCGCCTACAACTCCCAGTCCGACAAGAAGTACGTCTGCTGCAACGCCGACGAGGGCGACCCCGGCGCGTTCATGGACCGCTCCGTCCTCGAGGGCGATCCCCACGTCGTGCTGGAGGCCATGGCCATCGCCGGCTATGCCATCGGCTCGGATCAGGGCTACATCTACTGCCGCGCCGAGTATCCCATCGCCGTCAAGCGCCTGCAGATCGCCATCGGTCAGGCCCGCGAGTACGGCCTGCTCGGCAAGAACATATTCGGCACCGATTTCTCCTTTGACATCGAGGTCCGCCTGGGCGCCGGCGCGTTCGTCTGCGGCGAGGAGACCGCGCTGATGGTCTCCATCGAGGGCAATCGCGGCGAGCCCAGACCCCGCCCGCCGTTCCCCGCCGTCAAGGGCCTGTTCGGCAAGCCCACCATCCTCAACAACGTCGAAACCTACGCCAACGTCCCCCAGATCATCAACAAGGGCTGGGAATGGTTCGCCTCCATGGGCACCGAGAAGTCCAAGGGCACCAAGGTGTTCGCCCTCGGCGGCAAGATCAACAACACCGGATTGGTCGAAGTCCCCATGGGCACCACCCTGCGCGAGATCATTTACGACATCGGCGGCGGCTGCCCCAACGGCAAGAAATTCAAGGCCGCGCAGACCGGCGGCCCCTCCGGCGGCTGCATCCCGGCCAGCCAGCTCGACGTGCAGATCGACTACGACAACCTGACCGCCATCGGCTCCATGATGGGCTCCGGCGGCATGATCGTCATGGACGAGGACAACTGCATGGTCGATATCGCCCGCTTCTTCCTCGACTTCACCGTCGATGAATCCTGCGGCAAGTGCGCGCCCTGCCGCATCGGCACCAAGCGGATGCTCGAGATCCTCGACCGCATCGTCAACGGTCAGGGCCGCGACGGCGACATCGAAAAGCTCGAGGAACTGGCCAATACCATCAAGAGCACCGCGCTGTGCGGCCTGGGCCAGACCGCACCCAACCCCGTTCTCTCCACCCTCAAGTACTTCCGCGATGAGTATGAGGCGCACATCTACGAAAAGCGCTGCCCGGCCGGCCAATGCAAGGCGCTCGTCTCCTTCAAGATCGATCCGGACAAGTGCAAGGGCTGCACCCTCTGCGCCCGCAATTGCCCCGCCAACTGCATCAGCGGCCGCGTGCGCGAGGCGCATGTCATCGACAACACCAAGTGCCTCAAGTGCGGCACCTGTATCGAAAAGTGCAGGTTCGGCGCCATCACCAAGGGCTGAGAACCGGAAGGAGTGACTCTTCATCATGGAAATGGTTAACGTGACAATTGACGGCGTCCGCGTATCGGTTCCGGCCGGTACGACGGTGCTCGAGGCCGCTCACCAGGCCCATATCCGCATCCCCACCCTGTGCTTTCTCAAGGACATCAACGAGTTCGGCTCCTGCCGCATGTGCGTGGTCGACATCGGCGCCCGCTCGCTCGCCGCTTCGTGCGTGATGCCCGTCAGCGAGGGCATGGTCGTCAAGACCAACACCCCCGCTGTCCGCGCCGCGCGCAAGGCCGTGCTCGAGCTCATCCTCTCCAACCACGAGCGCAAGTGCCTCTCCTGCGTGCGCAGCCAAAACTGCGAGCTCCAGGCGCTCGCCCGCGAGCTGGGCGTCGAGGAGAGCCGCTTTGAAGGCCCCAACATCGAGTACCCGCTCGACGCGTTTTCCCCGTCCATCGTGCGCGACCCCAACAAGTGCATCCTCTGCCGCCGCTGCGTCGCCATGTGCCGAAAGGTGCAGGGCATCGGCGCGATCGGCCCCGTCTTCCGCGGGTTCAAGACCGTCATCGCCCCGCCGTTTGACAAGAGCTTAAACGACACCAACTGCATCAACTGCGGCCAGTGCATCACCGCCTGCCCGGTCGGCGCCCTGCGCGAAAAGGACGATACCGACAAGGTCTGGCAGGCGCTTTCCGATCCGGACAAGGTCGTCGTCGTGCAGCCCGCGCCCGCCATCCGCGTGGCGCTGGGCGAGGAGTTCGGCCTGCCCATCGGCACCCGCGTGACCGGCAAGATGACCCAGGCCCTGCGCCGCCTCGGCTTTGACAAGGTGTTTGACACCGACTTCGGCGCGGATCTGACGATCATGGAGGAGGCCACCGAGCTGCTCGACCGCATCACAAACGGCGGCGCGCTGCCGATGTTCACCTCCTGCTCGCCGGGATGGATCAAGTACCTCGAGCACAACTACCCGGAGCTGATTCCGAACCTGTCCACCTGCAAATCCCCCATGGAGATGGAGGGCGCCATCATCAAGAGCTATTACGCGCAGGAGGCGGGCATCAACCCCGAGGACATCGTGGTCGTGGGCGTCATGCCCTGCACCGCCAAGAAGTTCGAGGCCGCCAGGCCCGAGATGGAGGTCGGCGGCCTGCGCTCGGTGGATATCTCCATCACCACGCGCGAGCTGGCGCGCATGATCCGCGAGGCGGGCATCGACTTTGGCAGCCTGCCGGATGAGGAGGACTTCGACGAGCTCGTGGCCGAGTCCACCGGCGCGGCGGCGATCTTCGGCGCCACAGGCGGCGTCATGGAGGCCGCGCTGCGCACGGCGGCGGATGTGCTGGAGGGCCGCAGCCTCGAGCAGGTCAACTACACCGAGGTGCGCGGCATCGAGGGCATCAAGGAGGCCACGTTCACGCTGGCGGGCAAGGAGCTCAAGGTGGCGGTGGCGCACTCCACCGGCGCGGCCAAGAAGCTCATCGAGCGCATCAAGGCGGGCGACGCGAGCTATGCGTTCATCGAGGTCATGGCGTGCCCCGGCGGCTGCGTCAACGGCGGCGGTCAGCCGATCGTCTCCGCCTACAAGCGCATGGACGTCGATCCGCGCGTGGCCCGCGCCAAGGGCCTGTATGCCGAGGACGAGGCGAAGGTGCTGCGCAAGTCCCACGAGAACCCGGACATCAAGAAGCTGTATGCGGACTTCCTGGGCGAGCCGAACGGCCACAAGGCCCACAAGCTGCTGCACACGACCTACACGCCCAGGGCGTAAGGGCCGGACAAGCCATATACAAGGGCTCCTGCCGCTGGAGGATGC
>DVOV01000050.1 GCA_018713375.1 Candidatus Scatomorpha stercorigallinarum
AGACGGTGGGATTCGAACCCACGTGCCCTTTCGGACAACTCGATTTCGAGTCGAGCTCGTTATGACCGCTTCGATACGTCTCCATTTAATGATTATTCAATTTTTGGGGCAAATAACATGATTTCGAGTCAAGCTCGTTACGACCACTTCGATACCGCTCCATGTTTTGCGGGGACCAGATGATTATATCTGAATCCCCGCAAAAAATCAAGTATATATGAACGCCTTCCGGCGGGATCATTGGTCTGCCTCTTCAGGTGGGACACATTCCCTCCTTGGCGGGCAGTTTGCCGTTTATCTCAGGCTTATAAGTCCTTATCTGTCGCCCGTTTACCGGGCCGCAAGTATAAGTTACCAGAGACATATTAACTTTATGTTAACTGCCGCACGAATTAATACTTTGTTTACAACCAAGCTGCGCTTGGATGCATTTGCCTGCGGCCCGCCCGCAGGCGGGGGGATGCAGGGACGAAAGTCCCTGCGGCCCATTTCTGAGGGGCTTCTTTTTGCCTTGTCAAAAAGAAACCCCTCAGAATCCAAAGAGAAAACCGCTTTGGTGCTTATCGTAGGCGGGTGCTGTCTTTTACGGGCTTCTACGTGTCTCAAGTGGTCATCCCGTCATCGAATGGGTGTTCAGCATCGCCGACCGTGCGTTGCTTCGCTTCGCTCGCGGCACTAAGTTTGCAACAGCTTAAAGCCTCCATTACTGCGTATGGGAGGCTTTTACGTTGCGTAGAACAAGACCCGCGGGGCGAGAGCCCTGCGGGTCTTCTGCTTATAAGTTTCCGCCCGCTCACCGTAGACCAGGGCACAGCCCTTTGCCTCCAGGCGCAGCCTGGGCCGCAGGCAAGAGCATCCAAACGCAGTTTGGCGCAGTTTGGCTTTACAAATGGGGAGGATGTGGTACAATAAAGGCAAAAAACTAACTTGAGAGGTGCAGCATGACAGACATTGAGATCGCCCAGGCCGCGAAGGCCGAGCCCATCGACGCCATCGCCGGGCGCGCCGGCATCGGCGGCGAGTATCTGGAGCACTACGGCCGCTACAAGGCCAAGGTGGAGCTCTCGCTCCTGCGCGACCGGGCCTCGGCGCCGGACGGCAAGCTGATACTGGTGACCGCCATCAACCCCACGCCCGCGGGCGAGGGCAAGACCACCACCACGGTCGGCCTGGCGGACGCCCTGCGGCGGCTTGGCAAAAACAGCGTGGTCGCGCTGCGCGAGCCCTCGCTGGGGCCGGTGTTCGGCGTCAAGGGCGGCGCGGCCGGCGGCGGCTATGCGCAGGTGATACCGATGGAGGACATCAACCTCCACTTCACGGGCGATTTCCACGCCATCGGCGCGGCGAACAACCTGCTGGCTGCCATGCTGGACAACCATATATATCAGGGCAACGCCCTCAACATCGACCCGCGGCGCATCACCTGGCGCCGGGCCGTGGACATGAACGACCGCCAGCTGCGCTTCATCACGGACGGCCTCGGCGGGCGCGTGAACGGCGTGCCGCGCGAGGACGGCTTTGACATCACCGTGGCCAGCGAGGTGATGGCCGTGCTCTGCCTCTCCAGCGGCCTGGCCGACCTGAAGGCGCGCCTGGCGCGCATGGTCGTGGGTTATACCTACGACGGCAAGGCCGTCACCGCCGGCGACCTGAAGGCCGCGGGCGCCATGGCCGCCCTTTTGAAGGACGCGCTGAAGCCCAACCTGGTGCAGACGCTGGAGGGCACCCCCGCCTTCGTCCACGGCGGGCCCTTCGCCAACATCGCCCACGGCTGCAACAGCGTTATCGCCACGCGCATGGCGCTCAAGCTGGGCGACTACGCCGTGACGGAGGCCGGCTTCGGCGCCGACCTGGGCGCGGAGAAGTTCTTTGACATCAAGTGCCGCGCGGCGGGCCTGCGTCCGGACGCGGTGGTCGTGGTGGCCACCGTGCGCGCGCTCAAGCACCACGGCGGCGCGGCGAAGGACGCCCTGGGCCGCGAGGACCTGGACGCCCTGCGCGCCGGGCTGCCCAACCTGCTGCGGCATGTGGAGAACATCCGCGAGGTCTACGGCCTGCCCTGCGTGGTGGCCATCAACCGCTTCCCCACGGACACGGAGGCCGAGCTGGCCCTTGTGGAGCGGCTCTGCGGCGAACTGGGCGTGCGCGCCGTGCTCAGCGAGGTCTGGGCCCGCGGCGGCGCGGGCGGCGAGGCCCTGGCGCGGGAGGTCGTGCGCCTCTGCGAGGAGGAAACGCCCGATTTCCGCTTCGCCTACGGCGACGGCGAGGGCCTGCGCGGCAAGATCGAGGCCGTGGCCCGGCGCGTCTACCGTGCCGGGGACGTGGCGTTCACCACCGCGGCGGAGCGCGAGCTGGCGCAGCTGGAGGAGCTGGGCTTCGGCGCGCTGCCCGTCTGCATGGCCAAGACGCAGTACTCCTTCTCCGACGACGCGAAGAAGCTCGGCGCGCCGGAGGGCTTCACGCTCACTGTGCGCAAGCTGCGCGTCAGCGCCGGCGCGGGCTTCGTCGTGGCCCTCACGGGCGATATCATGACCATGCCCGGCTTGCCGCGCGTCCCCGCCGCGGAGAAGATCGACGTCGACGAAAACGGCCGCATCTCCGGTCTCTTCTGACCGGCCTGCGCCTGGAGGGCGGCCAACGGCCGCTGGTAATTGCGCTGCGCGCCGCCCGCAGGGAGGGGATGCAGGGACGAAGGTCCCTGCGGCCCTATTCTGAGAGATTTCTTTTGCTTGCGCCAAAAGAAACCCCTCAGACTCCAAAGAAAAGCGCTCTGGCGGTAGTCGGAGCGCTTTTTGCGTGTTTTTACGGCTTTCTAGGCATCAAAAGTGGTCATCCCGTTGGTGAATGAGTTTTCTTCATCGCCGTCCGTGCGTTTCTCCCTGCGGTCGCGGCACTAAGTGGGCGGGAACCCAAGCCTCCCCTACATTGTAGGGGAGGTGGACGCGCGCAAGCGCGGCCGGAGGGGTGCCGGAAGTCTGCGGTTCTTAACAAAGATGCGCAAAGTCCCAACACCCCTCCGTCGCCTGCTGCGCAGGCGCCACCTCCCCTGCACGGCAGGGGAGGCTTTGAGTTTCCGCAAACCCAGCGGCGCGAGCGAAGCGAAGCAGTGCACGGTCGGCCAAGCTGCGCTTGGATGCAAAGAAGCGCGCCTCACCAACGGATGACCTCCGTTAGTGAGGCGCGCAGCGCATCTGCCTCCAGGCGCAGCCTGGCTTTGGGCAAGACCAAAGAAATGGGGTGGCACTGGCCCCCTCGCGGGGGCCTTTCGTCAGCGCGGCGCGCAGCGCAACTGCCCCCGGCCGCTGGCCGGGCGGCAAAATAAACCTGTCAAAAAAGGCCGCCTGGCGGGCGAAAACTGTTGACTACGGCGGGCGATTGTGCTATACTTTGCATTACCTGTCGGCCGGACGGGTTTCTTTTCGCGCGCCAAAATGCGCGCAAAGCCCGGCGGCGCGCTCAGGGAGGCAACAGGCCGCCTGTGCGGCCAATACTACAAGGAGGTGCCGATAAAAATGGCTGTTGGCGCAAGAGTCAAGGTTACACTCAGGTGCAGCGAATGCAAGGAGCGCAACTACTTCACGGTCAAGAACAAGAAGAATACGCCCGACCGTCTCGAGATGAAGAAGTACTGCCCCCGCTGCCGCAAGTACACGGTCCACAACGAGACCAAGTAAGGCGTTCTGAAAGGAGCAACAAGCGAAATGGCAGAAGAGAACAGGAATTCCGCCCCCGCCAAGACCTCTACGAACGCCGTCAAAAAGACTGAGGGCAAGCTCTCCTTCGGCAAGCGCGTCGGCAAGTGGATGCGCGAGATGCGCAGCGAGCTGAAGAAGGTCATCTGGCCCACGTCGAAGCAGACGCTGAACAACACTGTCGTCGCCCTTGTGATGATGGCCTTCTCCGCCGTCGTGCTCTGGGGCTTCGATACGCTGGCGTCCCTCGGCGTGCAGACCCTCATAGATCTGGTATAAACGATGGCTGAAGAGGCAAAGTGGTATGTGGTCCACACATACTCGGGCTATGAAAACGCCGTTGCGGCGGCCGTGATGAAGTCGGCCGAGAACCGCAAAATGACGGACCTCATCCAGGAGGTCAATATCCCCATGGAGACCGTCACCGAGCACACGGACGCCGGAGAAAAGACGTACGAGCGCAAGGTTTTCCCGGGCTACGTCCTTGTGAAGATGATCCTCACGGACGAGAGCTGGCACCTGGTGCGCAACGTCCGCGGCGCGACGGGCTTCGTGGGCACAGCGAACAAGCCCATCCCCCTCACCGAACAGGAGATATACGACCTGGGCGTCGAGCGGCACGAAGTGGTGCTCGGCTACGAGGTCGGGGACACGGTACGCGTTACGGACGGCCCGCTCGAGGGCTTCCTCGGAACTGTCGAGGAGCTCGAGCCGGACAAGGACCGCGTGCGCGTGGTGGTGTCCATGTTCGGGCGCGAGACGCCCGTGGACCTCGACCTCGACCAGGTCGAGCCCCTTGCAGACTGAGGCGTCCTGCATTTTTTAAACTAAATAATTTGAAAGAGGTGCTCTATTTTGGCACAGAAAGTTGTCGGATATATCCGCTTCCAGGTACCGGCCGGCAAGGCCACCCCGGCGCCCCCCGTGGGCCCCGCCCTGGGCCAGTACGGCGTCAACATCGGCCAGTTCACCAAGGACTTCAACGAGCGCACTAAGGGCGACATGGGCATGATGATCCCGGTCGTCATCACCGTGTACTCCGACCGCAGCTTCACCTTCATCACCAAGACCCCGCCCGCGGCCCTGCTGATCAAGAAGGCCTGCGGCATCGACAAGGCCTCCGGCGTCCCCCAGAGGGACAAGGTCGCCACCATCAGCAAGGAAGACCTTCGCAAGATAGCCGAGCAGAAGATGCCCGACCTCAACTGCACGAGCGTCGAAGCCGCCATGTCCATGATCGCCGGCACCTGCCGCAGCATGGGCGTAGTCGTCGGCGACTGAGCTCAACCCCTAACGTGGGAGGAGTGGGCAAGCGGGCCCATCAACTCCGACGAACCACATTTTTAGGAGGATATCAAAGTGTTCAGAGGTAAGAATTATAAAGAGAGCTCCAAGCTCATAGA
>DVOV01000051.1 GCA_018713375.1 Candidatus Scatomorpha stercorigallinarum
ATGCTTTCGCATACGGGCAACCCCCGCCGCTGCCGTGGGGACCCGATTATAACCTGCACGACTCGGCAGGTGGGTCGCCTCCCCCGCGCTACCTCGCTTCCAACTTCCGGTCCATGGTACCGGGAGGCCTGCAATCCACGCGGGGATGCAGCGTCCCTTATTAAAAATGTGGGTCTAAAAGGGTCCAGGCAAATGCCGTTCCGCGCACAGGGCAGGAATAAAAACCGTTTTGGGCGCCGGGGGGAACTTATTCCTCCTCCGGCTCGTCAGAGTCCTCGTCATCGAAGAGCTGGGCCATGAAGGCCTCGTACACCGCGGCGAGCTCCTGCTCGTCGTCCACGGAGCAGAACACCTCGTCGCCGTTCTCCTCCTCGATGCGCAGGAGGATATAGCCGTAATCGGGGTCGTCCTCGTCCATGTCCGCGGGGAGGAAGGCCGCGTAGCTCCGGCCCTCGTATTCGAGCTCCGCGAGCTGCTCGAGCTCGAACTCGTTGCCGTCCTCGTCCTCGATGGTGATGTAGCTGCTGCCGAAATCCTCGTCCATTGTCAGATGACCTCCGGGGTTATCTCTTTGCTTTGCAGGTCTATTTTACTCTATTCCCGAGCAGAAATCAATCGTATTTTTTTCGCAGGGCGCCGCGCGACCGCATTTTCTACGAGCCAAAGTCCTCGAGCAGGGTCAGAAGTTCCTCGCGGTCGGCCACGGCGATGCCGTTTTTGACGATCTCCCTGTCCGCCTCGCGCAGCGAGCGCGTCTCTATGTCCGTGACGGTGATGGGCCCGGCGTCCGACTGCGGGCTGAACACGCCGATGCAGCCGTTGTACTCCCGCAGCACGAACTCCGCCTCCTCGATGGCGCAGCTGGGCTCGTAGTGGAACGGCGCGCGCTTTTCCTCCGGGCGGGAGGCCAGCGCGCTGATGCCGGAGAGGGCGGAGACCGCCGACCAGGCCGCCGCGCCGGCCAGCACCGTCAGCGCCGCGCACTTTATCCAGGTGCTTTTCACGTATTTTCACCCCCTTCGGGTAAATTATCCCACGAAGCGGAGAAACTATACTCCGCCGCGCAGGCGCGCGGAAAACAAAAATTTGTTTTTTAGCTATCCCTTTGCGACAGATTGTGGTATATTAATATTCTACAATGGCTTGGAGCGGCCGCGGCCGCGCGAAGGCCAGGGCACGGAGGTGCGAACACGAATGGATAACGACAAGCTCCACCGCGTGGGGAAGGCCGCCGGCAGCGTTGCCGGGGGCGTTTTCGGCGCGGTCGGCCTGGCTGTGAAGATATTGGCGACGGCGGTGCTCATCTTCCTCACCACGGGGCTGCTCTTCGCCTGCATATTTGCCTTCTATGTCAAGACGACGCTGCAGGACGACCTGGACGTCTCCCTCTCGGACTACTCCCTCTCCGAGTCGAGCATCATCTACTACGAGGACAACAACGGCGAATGGCAGGAGCTCGCCACCCTCTCCGGCAGGGAGAACCGCATATGGGTGGACCTGGAGGACATCCCCGACTATCTGGTGAAGGCACTCGTCGCTATCGAGGACCGCCGCTTCTATGAGCACAAGGGCGTGGACTGGTTCCGCACCCTCGCGGCAATAACCACGATGTTCTCCTCGTCGGACGACATCTTCGGCGGCTCCACGATAACCCAGCAGCTCATCAAGAACCTCACCGGCAACAACGACGTCACCGTCAAGCGCAAGCTGATCGAGATATTCCAGGCGCTGGAGTTCGAGAAGAAGTACGACAAGGACGAGATCATCACCTGGTACCTGAACGCCGTCTATTTCGGCGAGGGCAGCTACGGCATCTACGCCGCGGCCAAGACGTACTTCGGCAAGGAACCCAGCGAGCTGACCCTGGCGGAGAGCGCCGCCATCGTCGGCATCGTCAACCTGCCCACCTATTACAGCCCCTTCTACAGCGAGGCCAACAACAAGGCCCGGCAGGAGACCGTCCTGCGCGAGATGTACGAGCAGGGCTATATCAACTATGACGAATACAGCGCCGCCGTCAACGAACAGCTGGTGTTCGCCCGCTCGGCCAACGAGGCCGGGCAGCAGGAGATCTACTCCTGGTACGTGGAGACGGTCATCGAGGACGTGAAGGCCGACCTGATGGCGCAGAAGGGCATCAGCGCCGACGCGGCGGAGCAGCTCCTCTATTCCGGCGGCTACCGCATCTACACCTGCTACGACCCGGACATCCAGGCCGACGTGGACGCCGTCTATCAGAACTTGGACGCCCTGCCCAAGTCCTACCGCCCGGGAGAGCAGCAGCTGCAGAGCGCCATCGTCATCATGGACCCCTACACGGGCGCCATCGTGGCCCTGGCCGGCGGCGTGGGCGAAAAGACGGCCAACCTCATCACCAACCGCGCCACGCAGTCGGAGCGCCCGCCCGGCTCTTCCTTCAAGCCGCTGAGCGTCTACGCCCCCGCCATCGAGGCCGGGCTCATTACCCAGAACACGCTGGTGAACGACGCGCCAGCGGGCGAGATAACGCTCTCCGGCACCAGCTGGTATCCCAATAACGCCGACCACAGCAACCGCGGCATCGTTACGATACGCCAGGCGGTCATGAGCTCGCTGAACACTGTGGCCGCGCAGGTGCTGGACAAGCTGGGGCTTGACGCCTCCTATAGCTTCCTCGAGAACAACCTCGGCTTCACGACGCTCATCGAGCAGGACAGGAACTATTCCTCCCTCGCCCTCGGCGAGCTGACCAACGGCGCCACCGTGCGCGAGATGGCGCAGGCCTTCAGTACCTTCGTCAACGGCGGCATTTTCACCGAGAGCCACGTCTACACCCAGGTGACGGACGCCGCAGGCAGCGTGGTGCTGCAGAACAACATCGAAACGCACGTGGCGATGAAGGCCAACACGGCCTATAACGTGCTCGACATGCTCTACGGCGCGGCCAGCAGCGGCACCGGCACGGAGGCCAACTTCTGGACCATGCCTGTGGCCGGCAAGACCGGCACCTCTTCGTACAACTGGAACCGCTGGTTCTGCGGCACCACGCCCTATTACACGGCCGCCGTCTGGACCGGCTACGACATGCCCGAGCAGATGTACTTCTACGGCAACCCCGCCGCGCAGATCTGGCGCAGCGTGATGGCCCCCATACACGAGGGCCTGGAGTGGAAGAGCTTCCCCAGCCCCACCTATGTCGGCGGGGACACGATGATCTTCGGCGACCTCAGCTCGCCCTCCCCCTCCCCCACGCCCAGCGAGGAGCCGCAGGAGAGCGCCGAACCCGGCGGGGACATCGAGCCCACCGAGCCCGTAGAGCCCGCGGAGAGCACGCCGCCCGGCGGTGACGAAAGCGATCCCTCCACCGAGGACGACGACCCCGGCTACTATTTTGAAGAGTAGCAAAATGTGCAGAATACGGGCAAATACAGCCAAAACAAACGCGAATACAGCGCCGGAAATACTTTCCGGCGCTGTACTTCTGGAAAAACTGTTGACAAATCTGACGCTATGAGTTACAATACGGTTACAACGTTGTAGGGAAACGTGTTTCCGCCATATGGAGGTTTTATAAAATGGCAGCACCCAAAGAGCTCGTCTACAAGGGCCATCCCCTTCGCCGGAAGGACAACATCATCTACTTCGGCAGCATGGCCGACAAGTATATCATCATGATGCAGATCCTCGAGACCAAGAAGATACAGGACCTCGAGGTTGCCACCCGCGTCTCCGTCCAGCTGCAGCTGACGGACCCGGACCTCAAGAGCCGCGACCGCGTGGTGAAAAAGAGCGAGAAGAACAGCCTTTACGCCGCGATGGACGTGGCGTCCGTCTGGCTCGACCGGGCCCTTGCCTCCAAATAAAGAAAAAGTCAGGTCTCTTACATGAAGAAAGCACTGCTCCGCGCGCTGCTCACTGCGGCGCTGGGCGCGTGCGCCCTTGTGTGCACGGCCCGGGCCGACTGTGTGGGCGGCGCGGTCACTTCTACGAACGTCAACCTGCGCTCCGGCGCGGGGACGGACACCGCCATCCTTGACACCCTGCCCGCCGGCAGCGCGGTCATCGTCACCGGCGAGGCCGCCGGCGGCTGGTACCCGGTGCATCACGCCGGGCTGAACGGCTACATGAGCGCCGAATACCTCGAATTCTCCGCCGATATGGACGTCGCCGCCTCCGGCGCCGTCTCCGGCACGGACGTCAATCTGCGCTCCGGCCCGGGCACGGACACGGCCATCGTGCGCGTGACGGCGGAGGGCGAGGACGTGAGCGTCCTCGGCGTCAGCGGCAACTGGTACCGCGTCTCCGTGGGCGGGGACGCCGGCTATATCCGCAGCGACTACGTGGCCCTCGCCTCCGCGAGCGGGGAGGCGGCCGTTGAAGATGCGCCGGCGCCCTCCGGCAGCGGCACGGGCGCGCAGGTCGCCGCCTTTGCGCAGCAGTTCCTGGGCACGCCCTACGTCTGGTCGGAGGAGAGCCCGGAGAGGGGCTTCGACTGCTCCGGGCTCGTCAGCTACTGCTTCCAGTCCTTCGGCTATCAGACCAACCGCACGGCCGCCGCGATCTTTGAAAACGGCGTGGCCGTGGAGAAGGCGGACCTGCAGCCCGGCGACGCGGTGTTCTTCTGCAGCGACAGCTCGAGCGCCATCAGCCATGTGGGCATCTACATAGGCAACGGCAAGATGGTACACGCCAGCTCCAGCGCCGGCGAGGTCATCATCACGGACATGGACGCCAGCGGCTACTACACCCGCAACTACGTCGGCGCCAGGCGCATAGCGGAATAACGTCAGGGAGGGCTTCGGCCCTCCCTCTTCTTTCGCGGCACAGCCGCGCAGACAAGCCCCGGGCGGCTTATTCGGCAGACATCATATGGGGGTGCTGCACATGGAGATCCGGCTTGTGCCCATAAACAGTGCGAACATGGACGAGTGCCTGGCGCTTGCGGTCGCGCGTGGACAGGAAAAGTACATATGCCCCAATTCGGAGTCTCTCATGGCGGCGGCCGAAAACCGCGATATAGCCAGGCCCTTTGCCATCTACGCCGGAGATACGATGGTGGGTTTTACGATGTTCGCCTTCGACTCAGCTTATGACGGCCCGGATGACAGGTACTGGCTGTGGCGCTTCATGATAGGCGCCGGCTACCAGGGACGGGGCTACGGCAGCCTCGCGCTGAAGGAGATAATCGGCTACTTCAGGCAAAACGGGGCCGGGCACATCCGCCTTTCCACAAAGGCGGACAACGCCGCGGCCATCTCACTGTACAGAAAATACGGTTTCAGGGAGAGCGGCGGGATGAACGGCGATGAGACGGTGTTCTATCTGAAACTGTGAAGTCACCCGCCGCTGCGCGCAGAGATGCCCCCGGGGCCATGGCCCCGGGGGCATCTCGTCAATTCAATTATTCCGCGCCGCGGCTCACCCGATGGCCGCCCTCAGCTGCGGCAGCGAGTACTCGAACATCCTCCGGTGTCCCGCCGGGCTCGGGTGGATGCCGTCGCGGCTGAAAAGCCCCGTGAAATCGCGCGCGGAGAGGAAGGCGCTGCGCACGTCGATGAAGGGGATGTCGCGCCGCGCCGCCGCCTTTATCACCTCGAGGTTGTACATCTCGTTCCAGTGCTCGATGCTGTCCGTGGTGCCGAGGAAGCGCATCAGCGCCGCACCGTCCAGCTTGCGGGAAAACCACTCGAAATAGCGCCTTCCCCAGACGGGGATGAGGCTTATCACCACCGGGCGGCTGCCCAGGGCGATGATGCGGTCGAGCACCGCGTTGTAGCACTCGCGGAAGCGCTTGACGGGCGTGTTGCAGTCGTGGGGCTCCTCCGGCGTGCCCGCCACGGCGGCCCAGTCGAAATCCGAATCGTTCCCGCCCAGCATCACCAGCGTGTGCGGGCACTGGGCGATGTCGGATTCAAAACGGCCCAGCTTGCGCAGCGCGGCCTCGCTCGTGAGGCCGAATTTGGAGTGGTTGCGCATCTCCGTGCTCAGCGCGCCGCCAAGCAGGTTCACAAACGAATCCTTGCAGCGCACATAGCGCGCGCTGTCCTCCAAATATACGACGCCGCCGGTGATGGAGTCGCCGACGATGCAGATGGGCTCAGACATGTCCGTCCCTCCTCATCAGAGTTTCTGAACAGATTATAACGCCTGTGTCGTCCCATGTCAATATCAAAGAAACAATAATTTTAATAGAATCTTTAGTTTCCGGCTTCCATGCGGTAAGTGAATGTGCTCCCCTTCCCCGGCGCGCTCTTTACGGAGATGCTCCCGCCGTGCGCTTCGGCGATCTGTTTCACCATGGAAAGGCCGAGGCCGCTGCCGCGGTCCGCGCCGCGGGAGGCGTCCGCCTGCCAGAAGCGGTCGTAGATGTGTGGCAGGTCCTTTTTGGCGATGCCGATGCCGTCGTCGGCCACGGCCAGGGCCAGAGCGTCGCCCTCGCGGCGCAGGGAGACGGTGACATGCCCGCCCTCGGGCGTGTATTTGATGGCGTTCTCCACCAGGTTCTGCACCAGGCGGGTCATCAGCCCCACGTCGATGTTGGCGTAGACGCCGCCATCTATCTCCTTTTTCAGCTCCACGGCCTTGCCGGCGGCCATGGCCGTCTCGTCCGTGACAATCTCCGCTAGCTCGGAGAGGTTGGCGCGCTCGAAGGCCGCCTGGTGCGTCCCCTGGTCCATGCGCGTGATGCTCAGCAGCTTTGTTATCAGCTCCGACATGCGCTTCGCCTGCCGCTCGATCACCTCGATCGACTCGGCGTAGTCCTCCGCGCTTTTGGCGTTCTGCTTCGCGTACTCGCACTCGGCGAGGATGACGGCCGTCGGCGTGCGCAGCTCGTGCGAGGCGTCGGAGGCAAAGCGCTTTTCGCTGTTGAAGGACTGCTCAAGGCGGTCGAACATGCGGTCGAAGGTGGCGGCCAGCTTGTGTATCTCGTCGCGCCCGCGGCGCAGCCCGATGCGGGCCGTGAGGTCCTCGCCGTCTGATATGGCGTCCACGGTGTCCGTTATCTGCCGCACGGGCAGGAAGGCCCGGCGGGCGATCAGCCAGCCCACCACGGCCGTTATCAGCACCAGGACGGGCAGCAGTATCAGCGCGAGGATGGTTATCACGCGGGCGGCGGAAAAGTCGTTGTCCGCGCTGGTCACGCCCCGCAGCCAGACGCCGCCGTGGTCGTCGGGCACGAAGAGATCATAGACCAGGAACGGGTCGCCCTCCACGCTCACCTGGCGTATCTCCCCGTTGTGGAACTCGCCGGAGCCCTCAAAATCGGCCGCCCCCGCGCCGGCCAGCAGTTCGCCCGCCGGGCTGTAGACCTGGATGTAGACATTGTGGCGGTAAAAGTCAAGGTCGTCGAGCTCGAGATAGCCGTCGTCGTACTCCACGTCGTCGATCTCGTCGTGGACGGCATCCAGCAGCGTGCCCTCCGCGCTGTCGGACATCACGCCGCGCCCGGCGATGAGGATGGTGCCCATCACCAGGCAGACGACGAGCAGCATCATCAGCGTGAAGTAGATGGTGACGCGGGCCTTGATGGAGATGAACCTCATGGCTCGTCCCTCAACACCCAGCCCACGCCGCGCACGGTGTGGATGAGCTTTTTGTCAAAGTCGGCGTCAATCTTGCGCCGCAGGTAGCTGACGTACACGTCCACCACGTTCGTGCCGCCCTCCCAGTCGTAGTTCCAGACGTTGTTCTCGATGCTCTCGCGGGAGAGCACCGCGCCCTTGTTGCGTATCAGGTATTCGAGCACGGCGAATTCGCGCGCGGAGAGCTCGATGGCGCGCCCGGCGCGCTGCACGCTGTGCTTCGCCGCGTCCAGCACCAGGTCGCCGCAGGTGAACACGTTGGTGCTGCTGCCGGCCGCGCGGCGGGTCATGGCGCGGATGCGCGCGAGCAGCTCGTCGAAGGCGAAGGGCTTCACCAGATAGTCGTTCGCGCCCAGATCCAGCCCCTCCACGCGGTCGCCGACGGCGTCCCGCGCCGTGAGGAACAGCACGGGCGTGTCATCCCCCTGCGCGCGCAGCCGGCGGACGGCGGAAAAGCCGTCCAGCACGGGCATCATCACGTCGAAGATGGCGGCGTCATAGTCCGCCGCGGCCATATAGTCCAGCGCCTCCGCGCCGTTATAGCAGGCGTCCACGCTGTAGCCCGCCGCCGCCAGGCGCTTGGCGATGATGCGGTTAAGGTCCCGCTCATCCTCCACGACAAGGATCCTCATGCAATCACGCTCCCTTGCGATAAGTTTCTCACCGTTTCCTTAAGACAGTATTAAATATAGCACGCCTGCGGCGCCGCGCACAAAATTTTTTCTGCGTTTTAACATTCCTCTAATCATCGCCGTGCTAATATGGAGCCGTCAACAAGTTCAAGGAGGATCTGTATGAAAAAGTTCAGCGCCAAAAAGGCAATTATCATCGCCGTTATCATCGTAGTGGTCATCGCCGCCGCCATCTGCATCTGGTATTTCGGCTTCTACACCGCGGGTACCATCGGCGGCAGCGCCGCCAAAGCCGCCGCGCTCAACGACGCGGGCCTCACCGCCGCGCAGGTCACGGGCCTGGAGAGCGACTTTGAGAACGAGGACGGTTTCAAGTACTACGAGGTCAGCTTCATCTATAACGCCATGGAGTACGAGTACGCCATCGACGCCGCCAGCGGCCAGGTGCTGCACATGAAGAGCGAGTCCGTATTCGACTGACCAAACTGCGCCAAGCTGCGCTTGGATGCAGATGCGCTGCGCGCCGCGCTGACGAGAGGCCCCCGCAAGGGGGCCAGTGCCACCCCATTTCTTTGGTCTTGCCCAAAGAAACGGGAGTTGCACCCCAAAGAAAAACGCCCAGGCTGCGCCTGGAGGCAGATGCGCTTCGCGCCTCACTAACGGAGGCTATCCGTTGGTGAGGCGCGCTTCTTTGCATCCAAGCGCAGCTTGGCCGACCGTGCGTTGCTCCCTGCGGTCGCGGCACTAACGGGTAGTTGACCGACCGC
>DVOV01000052.1 GCA_018713375.1 Candidatus Scatomorpha stercorigallinarum
ACTACTTACACGCTGGTGCTGAAACAATATGCATCCGGCCAGACATCGCCGGCAATGGGTATACCGATGTGGATCGTTTATCTGGCCCCATGCGTGGGGTTTGCCCTCACATCAATACGCCAGATACAGGTGCTTGTATACCGCATAAGGAATAAGGAGGAGCACTGATGGCAAGTCTTATTCTTTTTGGCGGGATGTTCCTGCTTATCATATTGCAGGTCCCTGTAGGTGTGGCGATCGGCGCGGCGTCATTCGGCGCGGTCGTGGAAAACGGACGGCTGTCGCTCTCGTATGTGGCGCAGCAGATGATAACAGGCGTGGATTCGTTTCCCATCATGGCGGTGCCGCTGTTCGTGCTGGCAGGTGAGCTTATGGGCGGGGGAGGCATCTCCAAGCGGCTGCTGAACGTTTTCAACGAATTCTTCGGACGGATAACGGGCGGGCTGGCGATAGTCACCGTTGTGGTGTGCATGTTTTTTGCCGCCATCTCCGGCTCCGGCCCTGCAACAGTCGCGGCGGTAGGCTCCATGGTGTATCCGACTCTTATAGAAAAGGGCTACAGCAAGCCGTTTTCACTTGCGCTTATCGCCAGCGCGGGCGCGATCGGGGTCATCATCCCGCCAAGCATACCGATGGTGATGTACGGCGTGTCTACCGGCACAAGCATAACGTCGCTCTTCATGGGCGGTTTCCTGCCGGGGATACTCATCGGCATGGCCCTGATTTTCTGGTGCTATTTCTACTGCAAACGCAAGGGCTGGAAGGGCGACGCGGAAAAGTTTTCGCTCCGCCGGACACTTCTGACGATATGGGACGCCAAATGGGCGCTGATAAACCCGGTGATCATACTCGGCGGCATATATGCGGGAATTTTCACACCGACGGAGGCGGCCGGCGTGGCGGCGGTCTATGCGCTGATCGTGGGCGTATTTGTGTACAAGGAGCTGGATCTGAAGGGGCTGCTGAAGCTGCTGGAAAATTCCTGCGTTACCACGGCCACGATCATGATCATCCTGGGCTGCGCCTCAGCGTTCACCAAGGTGCTGACCATTGAGCAGATACCGGCCATGGTGACGAACGCAATGCTTGAGCTGACTTCGAGCAAGTTCGTGATACTGCTGTTGATTACAATCCTGCTGCTGATCGTTGGCTGCGTGATGGATACTACGCCTGCCATACTGGTGCTGGCGCCTATCCTGCTGCCCGTTGTGGAGTCTTTTGGCGTCCACCCGGTGCATTTCGGCATCGCTATGGTGGTCAACCTGGCCATCGGCTTCCTGACGCCGCCGTTGGGGGTCAATCTGTTCGTGGCCGCCCGAGTGGGCAACGAGAAAGTGGATACGGTGATAAAGGGGATCGTGCCTTTCATTATCATGATGGTGGCCTGCCTGTTGCTTATAACTTATTTTGAAGACATAAGCATGCTGCTGCCAAATCTGCTTGAACGAAAGACGTAAAATGTAGAAGGAGGGACTACAATGACAAACGCTAAGAAGATGATAATCGACGCCGACGTCCATGTGACGCCGGTCCAGGACAATGAGCTGTGCACGACGTTTGACCGCATGATCGAATATATGGATGAATCAGGCGTTGACAAGGTGCGCTGCCAGCCGCATCCGCCTTATGTCAAAACCAATCTGAAGCTTGCGCTCAAACATGTCTATGAAGGCACCAAAAAGTATCCGGACAGGATACTCGGCTATGGCTGGGTCGATCCCTCTCTCGGCATGGACGAGGCAAAGGACACGATCAAGCGATGCTTTGAGGAATACGGCTTCTATGGCGTGAAGTTCAACGGCTCGCAAAACCAGTATTTCGCTGACGACCCGGACAAAGTCCTGCCGCTGGTGGAGCTGGTTGCTAAATATGGAAAGACCATCGCTTTCCACTCGGCGTGCGACGCCTATGAGCGCACACATCCCTACAGGGTCATGCATGTAGCGCAGCGATTCCCCGAGCTGCCCGTACTGATGGTACACATGGGCGGCGCCGCGGTCAACGACCTCCATGTCGCCGCCATAGAAGCGGCTGAAGCCTGCCCCAATATAACGCTTGTCGGCAGCGACTCTAACCCCGCATCCATACTCCATGCTATCAAAAGGCTGGGCGCCTACCGCGTTTGCTTTGGCTCGGACGCGCCGTTCCAGATCATGCGTGTCGAGGTCGCAAAATACCACGCCCTGCTTGACAACTACATTACGCCGGAAGAAAAAGAACTTGTAATGTCCGGCAACATCAGCAGATTCTTGGGGCTTTAAGCCTATAGCAGAGCATCCCCCGGCGCCAGCCGGGGGATGCACGTGAACATTTCTGAAGGAGCTTTGCAATGAGTTTTCTTGATTCGATTTTTGGCATGGAGAACAAGTTGGCGGTCGTGACAGGCGGAGGGAGAGGCATAGGCCAGGTCATCGCGCTCGGCTTCGCCAGGGCTGGCGCCGATGTCGCCATTCTCAGCCGCTCACCTGCGGGCGACACGCTCAAGCTGATAAAGTCCGATACAGGCAAGGAAGCCGTATGGATAAAGTGCGACGTGACCAATGAAGCCGATGTGGATGCGGCCGTATCGGAGTTGATGGAGAGATACGGACATATTGATACGGTATTCAATAACGCCGGCATATGCATCCACAAGCCTACCATCGAGGCTTCTGTCGAGGAGTTCAGAAAGGTCGTCGATTGCAATTTGACGGGCGAATACATCGTCTGCCGTGCGGTTGCGAAAGCGATGATCTCGGCGGGCAAGCCGTGCAGCATCATAAATATGGCCTCAATGTCCGGGACCATTGTAAACGTTCCGCAATGGCAGTGCTCCTACAACGCGTCAAAAGCGGCGGTGATACATATGACCAAATCCCTGGCTCTGGAATGGGTCGGGAAAGGGATCAGGGTCAACAGCTTGAGCCCGGGATATATTGCTACACCGATGTCGGTCGATACGCCGAAGGAGCTCAAAAATGCCTGGGAGCCTCTGATGCCGATGCACAGGATGGGGAAACCGGAAGAACTTCTGCCTGCGATCCTGTATCTTGCCAGCGACGCGGCTGGCTATACAACCGGCAGCGACATCATAGTTGACGGGGCGTACACATGCTTCTGAGGTGAGAAAAAGCCAGGAGCTGTCCGCCGGCCGCGGCGGGCAGTTCTTTGCTGCTTGCTTCCTTGCTGCGCCAAAGTGTAAAAATACGTGAGATAGCGCGCGGTTTTGCCGCGGCGGTAAAACTGTCGCTGAAAAGGCTCAACAAATATATCGCAGCGAAACTTTATCCTGCAAAGTTTCGCTATGCGAAATCTGCCCGGATTTGACTTGTTCGCCGCCGTATGTATAATCAAAGGCGGAAATGCAAGCAAAACTGCGCTGAAGGAGGCACATAATGTATAACTTTGACGAGATCATCGACCGCCGCGGCACGAATGCGCTGAATACGGACGGCTTCCGCGGCTATATCTTCCATGCAGGGCCGGAGAAGGTGTTCCCCTACAAGGACGAGGAGTTCGTGCGCATGTGGGTGGCGGACATGGAGTTCGCCGTTGCGCCGGAGATCCTTGACGCCATACGCGCAAGGGTGGACCGCCGCATATTCGGCTACACCGGCGTTTACGACAGCGGATATTACGAGTCCTTCCTCCGCTGGTGCCGCGAGAACTATGGCTGGGAGTTTCCGCAGGAGGAGCTGTGCTTCTCACCCGGCATCATCCCCGCGCTCTATCAGCTGGTGGAGACGCTCTGCGCCCCCGACGAAAAGGTGCTCATCAACACGCCGGCCTACGGATACTTCCTGCACGCTGCGGAGTACAACAACGTGGACGTGCTGCTCTCCCCGCTGAAGAGGGGCGATGACGGGCATTTCACTGTGGACTACGAGGACTTTGAGGCCCGCTGCGCCGACCCCAAGTGCAAGGTCGTGTTCTGGTGCAACCCGCACAACCCGACGGGCCGCGTCTGGACGGAGGAGGAGCTGCGCCGCGTGGCGGAGATCGTGAGCAGATACAACCTCTGGCTCATCTCCGACGAGATACATTGCGACCTCACGCGCACGGGCGTGAGGCATATACCGATGGCGAAGGTGATGCCGGGCTACCGTAAGCTCATCACCTGCATGGCGCCGACCAAGACCTTCAACATGGCCGGCCTGGCCTTCTCCAACATCATCATCCGCGACCCGGCCACGCGCGCCGAGTTCCGTGACCGCGACAAGCTCTTCGGCATGGTGAACACGCTCTCGCTGACGGCGGCCAAGGCCGCTTATGACCTGGGCGGCCCCTGGCTCGCCGAGCTGCGCGCCTATCTGGACGGGAACTTTGCATTCGTGCACGATTTCCTCGCGCGCGAGCTTCCCGAGGCAGTGTCCTATGTCCCGCAGGCCACGTACCTGGCGTGGGTGGACCTCTCCCGCTGCCTGCCGGGGCTGGAGGACCTGCC
The DNA here is from genome assembly GCA_018713375.1 of Candidatus Scatomorpha stercorigallinarum. The sequence goes on from DVOV01000052.1 coordinate 4,424, forward strand.
GGGCTTCTTTGCCAACGAGGCCGGCGTCCTGCTGGAGGGCGGCGACGGGCTGTTCGTCGGCAACGCCGCCGGATATGTGCGGCTCAACCTGGCCATGCCGCGCGCAACGCTGGAGACCGGCCTGGAGCGCATGAGGGACGCCATCCGGCGCTACAACGAAAAATAAACCGAAACATGAAAAGGGCGGAGGCCATCCTCCGCCCTATATTTTTGCCTACACCACGGAGAACATGTTGTAATACTTCATCCGCCGGATGTCCTCCTTCGTGAGCTTCAACATGCGCATCAGCTCGCCATCCTCCTTCAGGGGCTTTTTGGACAGCAGCACCTTCACGGCCACCGGCATCATGGGCCTGGACGAGACGCCGTTCCAGAGGGCCCACTTTACCTCCGCGTCCAAAAACGAGGAGAGCACCTGGATGCTGCCCTTTTCCATGGGATTGTCCTGATGCGTCAGCTCGATGATGGAGAGGGCGTCAAAGTGCTCGATATAGCCCCAGTAGATGTTTTCGGCCTGCTGGTAGCGTTCCAGCTCGCTGTAATTCATGTACAGGGCTATCTTGCTGCGGTTCACGTCCAGCGGGGAGAAAACATCAAAGACCCAACGGCTCAGCCTGCCGTTGCGCCCGTCGAAGAAATAGCCGTAAAACTGCGTCAGGCCGCGGAAAAATGCCGGCTCTATGCGCCGCTGCGGCCCGGACGGCTCCGGCTCGCCGGCTGGCAGGAGCTGCTCCACATGGACGCGCAGGGCCTTCGCCAGGGCGTAGAGCGTTTCAAGGTCAAGCGCTATGGCCCCGTTTTCATACTTTGACAGGGTGGCCTTGCTCTTGCCGACAGCCGCCGCCAGCGCCTCCTGCGTCATGCCGCGCGACCGGCGGAATTGCCTGATCCTGTTGCCCACTTCCGTGCTGATGTCCGGCATGTCAACGCCCCCGTGCAGATAATATCAATATTATATTGTCCCCGCGACGGAAAGTCAACGTGAGGGCAATGCAAAAAGCCTCCCCTGTGGGGAGGCTTTTTTGCTGTTTGGTCTGGCGCTCAGGCTTCGACGAAGCGCATGAGCATCGCGGCGGCCTGCGAACTCATACGTAAAAGTTCATGCAGGAGTCTTGAGAAAACCGGCGGCCTGAGGTATACTATATTGCATAGCGCGAGCGCCGCTCGCGATACATATAGCGCAAAGCGACAAAACGGCGCATGGGAAATGAAAACTGTCATAAGAGCAAACGGCTGGCTTTCCAGCATTTTAAGGAGAAGTGATCACACATGAAACTCGGCATCGTCGGGCTGCCTAACGTTGGCAAGTCTACACTGTTCAACGCCATCACCAACGCGGGGGCGGAGAGCGCGAACTATCCCTTCTGCACCATCGAGCCGAACGTCGGCGTGGTGGCCGTGCCGGACGAGCGGCTGGACTTCCTGGCCGAGCTTTACAAGCCGAAAAAATACACCCCCGCCACCATCGAGTTCGTGGACATCGCCGGGCTCGTCAAGGGCGCCAGCAAGGGCGAGGGGCTGGGAAATAAATTTTTGGAGAACATTCGCCGCACCGACGCCGTCATACATGTGGTGAGGTGCTTCGACGACCCCGATATCGTCCACGTGGAGGGCGGCTGCGACCCGGCGCGGGACATCGAGATCATCGACCTGGAGCTCATCATGGCCGACATGGAGGTGCTCGAGCGGCGCATCGAGCGCGTGAAAAAAGCCGCCAAGGGCGGCGACAAGAAGCTTTTGCGCGACGCTGAGACGCTGGAGGGCCTGCTCGCCCACCTCAACGAGGGCAAGAGCGCCCGCAGCTGGGACGCCGACGAGGAGGCTTTCGCCCTGGCCGCGGAGAGCGACCTGCTGAGCCTGAAGCCCGTCATCTATGCCGCCAACATGGACGAGGGCGGCTTTGCCGGCTACGCCGCCAACGGCTATTACCAGACCGTGAAGGCCATCGCGGACGCCGAGGGGGCGCTGGTGCTGCCCATCTGCGCCAAGATCGAGCAGGAGATACGCGAGCGGCCCGCCGAGGACCGCGAGATGTTCCTCGAGGAGCTGGGCATGAGCGAGGCGGGGCTGGAGCGGCTGATAAAGTGTTCCTACGACCTGCTGGGGCTCATCAGCTTCCTCACCTGCGGGCCGGACGAGTGCCGGGCCTGGACCATCAAAAAGGGCACCAAGGCCCCGCAGGCCGCCGGCAAGATACATTCGGACTTTGAGCGCGGCTTCATCCGCGCGGAGATCGTGGCCTTCGACGACCTCAAAGCCTGCGGCAGCATGGCCGCCGCCCGGGAGAAGGGGCTCGTCCGCAGCGAGGGCAAGGAATATGTGATGAAGGACGGCGACGTGACGCTGTTCCGCTTCAACGTCTGAGAAAGGAAAATGCCATGAAAAAGCTGTTGTCAGCCGCCCTGGCGGCACTGCTGGCCGTCTCTGCGGCGGCCACCGCGGCCCTGGCCGAGGGCGCGCAGCTGAGCGACGTGCCGGAGGGCGCCTGGTACGCCGTGGAAGTGAACGAGATGGTGGCCGCGGGCTATATCTCCGGCTACGAGGACGGCAGCTTCCGCCCGGACAACGAGGTCAGCCTGGCGGAATTCGTCACCATGACGGCGCGCTGCCAGGGCCTGGAGACGGGCGAGGAGTACGGCCACTGGGCCGGCGTGCAGATGCGCAACGCCTACGATTCCGGCTGGCTGACGGAGGAGGACGCCGCCTGGACGGAGTTCAATACGCCCGTCACGCGCGAGCTGGCGTCGCGCATACTCGGCGCGGCGCTGGAGCTGGAGGCGGGGGACGCCTCCGCGCTCACGTTCACGGACAGCGCTGGCATCAACAGCGCCTATGCGCCATATGTGGCGGCGATGGTGGAGGCCGGGCTGCTCAACGGCTTTGAGGACGGCAGCTTCCGCCCGCAGTCGCCGCTGACGCGCGCGCAGGCGGCGGTGCTCATCTACCGAGCCACGCAGCCGGCAGCGCCGGAGGAGCCGGAAGAGGAGGCCCCCTCGGAAGAAGGGGAGGACGGCCAGCAGGCGGCCAACCTGGTGTCCACCGCGCCGGACGGCACGCCCTTTGCCTCCAGCACGCGCCTGGGGGACTATGATAACGGCAACTTCTCCATCGCCGTGGAGAACGGCGTCGCCACCGTGACGGTGACGCACGCCGAGCTCTGGACGGACGCCGCGGACCCGGAGTCCGCGGACGAGGCCGAGCGCGCCGAGGCCCAGCGCCGCGAGCGCATCTACGAGGCCATCGCGCAGCCGCGGCGCATACCCCTGCAGGGGGCGGTGAGCGCCGTTTATGAGCTGCCCTGCTCCACCTGGTTCCCGGGGGCGGACGCCAACGCCGTCGTCGCCACGGCCAACGGCAAGTGGTACTATATTGACCTCTGCGGGGCGGAGAGCGACGGCGTGCCCACCGCAACGGAGCTGACGGCGCTCGACGGCCTGGACGTGCAGGCGCTCGATTTCCGCACCACCAGCCACACCAGCGGCGCTTCCCAGGTCGTGGGCAACGACTACATCGTGGCCGTCCTGGCGGACGGCAGCGAGCTCCTCGCCTGGAGCTCGGCCGCAGCCTGAGAGCAAAAATGAGCCGCGCCCCGCGCCTACTTAGGCGCGGGGCGCTTTTATGTGCCGGAACGGCGCTTC
>DVOV01000053.1 GCA_018713375.1 Candidatus Scatomorpha stercorigallinarum
GCGCTTGGATGCAGAGAAGCGCGCCTCACCAACGGATGACCTCCGTCAGTGAGGCGCGCAGCGCAATTGACTCCAGGCGCAGCCTGGGCCGTTGGCCGCCCCCATTACCGCAGGGCGGCGTCGATGATGACGGGGCGTCCGGCGCTGGACACCATGCCGAAACAGACCTCGGCGGTCTCGCCGCTTATGAGGTCCGTGTACTGCCCGTCGGGCAGGCCGGACTCCACGAGCGCGCTCTGGCCGTAGGCGGGGAAGAGGCCGAAGAGCTGCCGCCCGGGCAGGGAATAGGAGGCGGTGAGGGCGCCGCAGGGGTGGGCCTGGACGCTGTACTTGCCCTCGGCGAAGATGCGCTCGCGCTTTATCTGTGCCAGGCGCGCCATGAGCGGCGAGAGGTCGGGCCCGTGCTCGAGGTCGATGGTGTCTCTCTCAAACAGGCTCGGCAGATGCTTCGCCGCGCGCTCCTGCCCGGCGTAGACCAGCGCGGCGCCGCGCTGGAAATAGTTAAAGGCCGTCCAGCTCTCCAGCGCGGTGAGGCTGGGGATGAGGAAGCCCGCGCGCGGGCGGTCGTGGTTTTCAAGGAAGCGCAGCTTGACGTAGTTTTCGGGGAAGATGCCCTCCTGCGTGTTGACGGCCGCGGCGTAGGGCGCGAGCTTCTGCGCGTCGCGCAGCGCGGCCAGATAGGCGTTGGCCGTGTCGTAGTCGTAGCAGAGGTCGAAGGCCCGGTAGAGCTCGGCGTCGGAGAGGCAGGGCGTGCCGTTGGCGCGGTTATAGGCGATGAAGAGCGGCTCCACGGACTCCGCCAGCCAGATGCAGCCGGGGCGCACCCGCGCCACTTCTTCGCGCGCGCGCAGCCAGAAGTCCAGCGGTACCATGGGGGCCACGTCGCAGCGGAAGCCGTCCACGATGCCCGCCCACATCTTCAGCGTGTCTATCTGGTAGTCCCAGAGCGCGCCGGAGGCGGAGTAATCGAGGTCCACCACGTCGCTCCAGTCCGCCACGCGGGGCATGGGTGCGCCCTGTGCGTCGCGGATGAACCACTCCGGGTGCTCGTGCGCGAGCACGGAGTCCGGCGAGGTGTGGTTGTAGACCACGTCGATGATGCACTTCATGCCGAGAGCGTGGATGCCGTCCACCAGGCGGCGGAAGTCCTCCAGCGTGCCGTACTCGGGGTTGACGGCGCGGTAGTCGCGGATGGCGTAGGGGCTGCCCAGCGTGCCCTTGCGCTTCACCTCGCCCAGCGGGTGGATGGGCATCAGCCAGATGATGTCCACGCCCAGCGCGGCGATGCGGTCGAGGTCGCGGCGCACGCCCTCAAAGGTGCCCTCGGGGCTGTGGTTGCGGACGAAAACGGAATAAATGACCTGGTTCCTGAGCGTTATCGGGGTATCTTTTGCCATTTCAGTTACCTCCTCGTATAGTCACGCGCCCTCGGGCGCGGAAGGTGCGATGCGGCGGCCGGGGGCGTAGAATTCCCGGTCGCGTCCGTCTATTTCCCGCAGCACGCGGCAGGGGCTTCCCACGGCCACGACGTTGGCGGGCAGGTCGCGCGTCACCACGCTGCCCGCGCCGACGACGGTGTTGTCGCCGATGCTCACGCCCGGCAGCACGATGACGCCCGCGCCCAGCCAGCAGTTGCGCCCGATGTGTACGGGCAGGTTATACTGGTAGGCCTTTTCCCGCAGCTCGGGCAGCACCGGGTGGGCGGCGGTGGCGATGGTGACGTTGGGGCCGAACATCGTGCAGTCGCCGACGTAGATGTGCGTGTCGTCAACAAGCGTGAGGGCAAAATTGGCGAAAACATTGCTGCCGAAGTGTACGTGCGCGCCGCCCCAGTTCGCGTGCAGCGGCGGCTCTATGTAGCAGCCCTCGCCCAGCTCGGCGAACATCTCCCGCAGCAGCCGCTCGCGCCGCTCCGGCTCGGAGGGGCGGGTGGCGTTGAATTCATATAGCAGCTCCTGCCTCGCGGCCTGCTCGCGCGCCAGTTCCGCGTCGCCGGGCAGATAGAGCCCGCCTGTGTGCAGTATGTCAGTTATTCCCATATCGTCCTCCCTGATCTATGCCCGGCGGTCCGGGCGGATGAAGGGCTCGCGCACCTCGCGCGAGCAGAGCGCACCGTAGAGCTCCGGACGGCGGTAGGCGTTGCCGTGGACTTCCGCGGCGCGGTAGGCGCGCAGCGCGTCCAGATCGAGCCGCGCGAGGTAGATGCCCGGCCCGCCGGGCGCTTCCAGCACGCAGGTGTCCCGCGAAGCGGCCTCCCCCGGGGCGTATGCCACGCCGTCGAAGAGCGTGGAGCGGCCGTTGCAGTCCGGCTGCCCGGCGGGGTAGTTGCAGGTGGCGAGGGCGAGCATGTTCTCATACGCCCGGGCGCGCAGCTGCGCCAGGCGGTTCAGCTCCATCGGGCAGGCGTTGGGCACCAGTATCAGCTCCGCCCCGGCGAGCATCAGCAGCCGCGCGCTCTCCGGGAACTCGCGGTCGTAGCAGATCATCGCGCCCACCTGCACCGCGCCCGCCGCCGTGTCCAATGGGGCAGTGGGGAAGCCGCCCCCCGGCGTCAGCACGCGCTCCTCGCCGAAGTCGCAGGTGTGCGCCTTGGCGTAGTCGAGGACGCGCTGCCCGCGCCGGTCAAAGAGCGCGAGCGCGTTGCGCGCAGAGGGCCCGAAGCGCTCGAGGTAGGTGATGGCCACGGCCATGCCGAGTTCCCCGGCAAGGCGGCCAAAGGCGGAGACGAACGCGCCGTCCGCCGCGACGGCGAGGGCGCGCAGCTCCGGCAGGGGCTGCGGTATGCGGTAGCCGCAGCTCCACATCTCCGGGAAGAGGGCGATGTCTGCCCCCAGCTCCGCCGCCCGGCGGCAGGCGGCGAGGCCGAGCGCGAGGTTTTCCTCCGTGCCCTCACCCGGCAGCAGCTGCAGCAGGGCGATAGTCAGAGCGGCCATGGGCGGGCCTCCTTTTTCCGCTTTCTGCGCGGCCGGCCGCCGCGCGAGCTGATTCTATCACGCGGCGCGGCGCTCCGCAAGGGAGAAAAAGCGCCGTGCCGCCGCGCGCGGAGGGGAAACCGCGGATTTTTGGATTTAGCGGGAAAAAGCACTTGACAAGCGCGCGATAGCGTGTATAATAATGCGTAATTTCATATGAAAGATAGAGGCGCGGCCGACAAGAGTACGCACGGGAAAACGCCAGACAGCGTGTGCCGAAAGGGGAAGCCGCCGAGGGGTCGGGTATGTGTCTGAGTTCCCGTCGCCCGGGCCGGGGGATAACATCCGTCGGACTGTCACGGTCGTGGAGCGCTATCGAAAACAGTGAAAGCATTTTGCCGCCATTGGACTTCACCACCGGGAGAAGAAGTTCAAGGCGGTAAATTTTATGTGTCTCACGCACCGACGCGCCCAACGCCGCTTGATCCTACTGACGCGGGCATCTGCCGTGTTTCGCTCCCTTGACGGGCACAAAGCCCGCCTGCGGTTGCGAAGCCTTGCATCTGCCTCGCCTCAGCGGATCCATCGGCATTGTTCGTTCGGCGTGTGAGCCACCGAATTTTCCTTGAGCTTCACAGCCGGACCAGCGGGCGCGAGACCCGCCGCGGAACATCGCGTGGAAAAAAGAAGCGAAAGGACAAATGAAAATGACCAGAAGGATACTTGCCATGCTCATGGCCCTCGCCATGATGTTCGCCTTCGCCGCCTGCGGCGAAGAGCCCGCCGCCGACGCGGAGGACACGGTCCTCTCCGCCGAGGAGCTGCAGGCCCAGGTCCAGGCCATCGTGGACGCGCTGACCGTCCCCGAGGACGTCGACCCCGCCGCCGTGCAGGGCGTTGAGGATGGCGTACTGACCGTCGCCATGGAGTGCGCCTATCCTCCGTACAACTGGACGCAGATCGACGACTCCAACGACGCCGTCGCGGTCTCCAACGCCTCCGGCAGCTACGCCAACGGCTACGACGTCATGATGAGCCAGATCGTCTGCGACCTCTACGGCTGGGAGCTCGAAGTCGTCTCCAGCGCGTGGGACAGCCTGGTCCCCGGCGTGCAGAGCGGCACCTACGACGCCGTCATTGCCGGCCAGAGCATGACCGCCGACCGCATGAGCGAAGTTGACATGGCCGGCCCGTACTACTACGCCGACATCGTCGTCGTCACCACCGCCGACGGCGAGTACGCCGGAGCCCAGAGCATCGCCGACCTCGCCGGCGGCACCGCCACCGCGCAGAGCGGCACCATCTGGTACGACTCCTGCCTGCCCCAGATCCCCGACGTTAATCTGCTCGCCCCCGCCGACACCGCCCCCAGCATGATCATGAGCCTGACCACCGGGCAGTGCGACTACATCTGCACCGACGTCCCCACCGCCACCGCCGCCGTGCGCAATAACGAGGGCCTCAAGATCCTCAACTTCTCCGGCACCGACGGCGACTTCCAGTTCGCCAGCGAGGAAGAGCGCGCCGAGAACGTCAACATCGGCATCAGCGTCCAGAAGGGCAACACCACCCTGCTCGACGCCATGAACGCCGTGCTCGGGCAGATGGACTCCGCCGACTTTAACACCATCATGGACTACGCCATCGCCATCCAGCCCGAGATCTGACAGGCTGCCTGACGCAGCTGCAATGCCTTTCACAGGGCGCGACCTTCCGGCCGCGCCCTGTTACCCGCGAATAAATATAAAGGGGTCCTGACCGCCGATGAACGTTTTCTCCAAGTTGATATCCGACATATGGGCGCTGCTCGACGTATACTGGCTGATGTACCTCAAAAACATGGGCAATACGCTCGTGCTGGCGCTCATCGCCACGCTGATAGGCTTCATCATCGGCCTCACCTGCGGCATCCTCAACACCATCCCCTGCACCAGGAAGGACCCGGCGGCGAAGCGGGTGCTCCTCAAGATCGTGCGGGCGATAGTCCGCGCCTATGTGGAGATATTCCGCGGCACGCCCATGATACTCCAGGCCGTGTTCATCTTCTACGGCCTGCCCTACTTCACCAACAACGCCATGCGCTTTGACAGCATCTGGGCGGCGTCCATCCTGATAGTCTCCATCAACACCGGCGCATATATGGCCGAGAGCGTGCGCGGCGGCATCATCTCCATCGACCCCGGCCAGACCGAGGGCGCCAAGAGCATCGGTATGAACCACTTCCAGACTATGACCAGCGTCATACTGCCGCAGGCCATCCGCAACATCATGCCGCAGATAGGCAATAACTTCATCATCAACGTGAAAGATACCTCCGTAATGTTCATAATCGGCTTTATGGAGTTCTTCGCCTTCCACCGCCAGCTGGTCGCGCTGAACAACAAGTACTTCCCGAGCGCCACCATCGAAATGGTCGGCTACCTCATCGTCACGCTGACGGCGTCGATACTGCTGCGGTGGCTGGAGCGCCGCATGGACGGCAAGAGCAGCTACGAGCTGGTGCAGACGGACGACCTCACCATGGCCGCCGGCACCTACAGCCACCCGGACCGCGGCACGCCCTTTGACGAGCGCAGCAGCGAGTTCGGCGAGGAGGGCCGCAAGCGGATACGCGGCGCGCTGAAAAACAGCAACGGCAGTTCAAGGGAGGGACGGTAAAATGAGCGACGCCATACTTGAAGTCCGCCACCTCTCCAAGAGCTTCGGGAGCAACGAAGTGCTGCGGGACATCGACTTTGACGTCCGCGCTGGAGACGTCACCAGCATCATCGGCGCTTCCGGCTCCGGTAAGAGCACGCTGCTCAGGTGCATCAACCTGCTGGAGACGCCCAGCAGCGGCGATGTGCTCTTCCACGGCGAGAGCGTCGTCAGCGGCAAGGTGAACCCCAACAAATACCGCGCCAAGGTGGGCATGGTGTTCCAGAGCTTCAACCTCTTTGAGAACATGA
>DVOV01000054.1 GCA_018713375.1 Candidatus Scatomorpha stercorigallinarum
GAAGGTGAAGCACAGCAGGGAGAACAGCAGGCCGGAAAACAGCGAGCAGTAAAAGCCGAAGGCGCTGCTTTTGGCGACGGAGTCATAGTCCTTCGCGCCGAGCGAGCGGCTCATCAGGCTCGAGGAGCCGACGCCGAAGAGGTTGTTCACCGCGTTGAAGGCCAGCATGACCGGCGCGGCGAGCGTTACGCCCGCGTTCTGCACCGGGTCGTTGAGCATGCCGACGAAATAGGTGTCGGCAAGGTTGTAAAGTACGGTGACAAGCGAACTGATTATGGTCGGCACCGCGAGGGTGATTACGGCCGTGCCGATGGGAGCCGACTCGAAGAGATAGGTCTTATCGCCCTCCGGCGCCTTTTCCGGGCGCTGCGGGCTGTTTTTACTGTGCAAGGGGGGTCATCTCCCGATGATGGTAGTTTTTCAGATGCCGTGCAGCTCGTCGTCCAGCCAGGTCTCGTGGCCGTCCAGCGGCAGGGTGAAGATACGGGCCATGTCTTCCGGGTACTTGGCCTGGTGGAACTTGAACACCGTCTCGCCGTTCGACGGCAGGCGGCCGATGATCTCGATTTTGCCGCGGGGGTGGCTCATGGCATAGCGCACGGACTTGCCGATACCGTTCTGGCGGGATTTTGCGTCGTCCACTATGCCGATGCCCTCGGCTATCGGGACCTGGAAGCGGCCCTTGACGCCGGTGACAGGGCGGCACTGGAAGATGTAATAGGGGGAGACGCCGATGCGCGTGAGGCCGCTGAGGAGCTCGCCCAGCACCTCGCCGCTGTCGTTCACGCCGCGCAGCAGCACCGTCTGGTTGCGCACCTGCACGCCGCGCACCATCAGCTCGCGCACGGCGCGCGCGGCCTCCTCGGTCAGCTCGCGCGGGTGGTTGAACTGGGTGACGACGATGAGCGTCTTGCGCTTGCCGTATTCCTCGAACATATCCAGCAGCTCGCTGTCGCCGTAGATGCGCTCGGGGAGCGTGACGGGCAGGCGGGAGCCGAAACGTACCAGGTCGAGGTGATCGATGGCTGTGAGGCCGCTGAGATAGCGCTCGATGACGTGGTTGGGGTTCATCAGCGCGTCGCCGCCCGTGACGAGGACGTTGTTGACCTCGCCGTGCGAGGTGATGTAGGCGATGGCCTCGTCCGCCACTTCCAGCAGCTCGTCGTCCGAGAGGCCCACGAGGCGCTTGCGGAAGCAGTGGCGGCAGTACATGGCGCAGACGTTGGTGGAGAGCAGCAGCACCGTGGGCTTGTACTTGTGCTGCAATCCGTCCATCTTGGTGTTGGAGCTTTCGCCGCTGGTGTCGAAGGAGCCGCCCTCGCCGAACTCGTCCATCGAGGGGATGCACATGCGGGCAATGGGATCGTCAGGGTCGTTTCTGTCCACGAGGGAGAGATAATAGGGCGTTATCATCATCGGGTAACGCTCGGTGATGCGCGCGATCTCGGCCTCTTTTTCTGGCGTCAGGCCTATGGCCGCGGCCAGCTGGGCCGCCGTGCTGATGCCTTCGCTGATCTGATTCTGCCAACTCATCATGTTTGGTCCCTGCCTTTCTTGAAAAAATGAATATTAAAGTTAGTATATCACAAATTGTACCAATAAGCAAACATATTTGCCGTCTTGAATTGTGCGGAAATCGGGGATATAATGCCCTTACAAAGTTGTGGAGGCGGAAAATGTCGGTTGTCAGAGAATTGACGGAAGCTTACCTCCTGCCGGAGAGCGAGCTGGATGTTGTAAAGACCTTCGAGTGCGGCCAGTGCTTCCGCTGGCGGCCGGGGGAGGACGGCGTCTACCGCGGCGTCGCCGGCGGACGGGCGGCGCGGGTGTATCCGCGCGGCGGGGACGTCTATATCGAGGCGGAGGAGCGAGACCTGCCCTTCTGGCGGGAATATTTCGACCTCGGCACGGACTACGCTGCCGCGCGCGAGAGCGTGGAGGTCTGCGACTACATACGCGAGTGCGCCGCCTATGGCGAGGGCATACGCATACTGAGGCAGGACAAGTGGGAGGCGCTGTGCTCCTTCATCATCTCCCAATGCAACAACATCCCGCGCATACGCGGCATCGTCGAGCGGCTGTGTGAGCTTTTCGGCGAGGAGGTCGACGCGCCCTGGGGGAGGGTATACGCTTTCCCCGGGCCGGAAAAGCTGGCGCCGCTGGATGAGGAGGCGCTCGCGCCGCTGCGCTCCGGCTACCGGGCGAAATATATCCTGGAGGCCGCCCGGGCCGTGGATTCCGGCGCACTCGACCTGGAGGCCGTGTCGCTGCTGCCACGGGCGGAGGACTGCCGCGCGGCGCTCAAACGCCTGCCCGGCGTGGGCGACAAGGTGGCCAACTGCGCCGTGCTCTTCGGCCTGCACAGGATGGACGCCTTCCCCATCGACGTCTGGGTAAAAAAAGCCCTGCGCGAGCACATGCCCGCGGGCTTTGACCCGGCCAGCCTGGGCGAATATGCGGGCCTGGCGCAGCAGTATATGTTCTTCCGCGAGCGGGAACGGGACAAAAGCGGTTGACTTGGCCGCAGCTTGGTTATATAATCTCTTAAATACCCATCAATATATAAAAATTTACGGGGGTGCGTTTCGTATGAACCTTAGCGATCGCTTTGTCGGCGAGGGGTTGACCTTTGACGACGTCCTGCTCGTCCCTGCGGAGAGCAACGTCCTGCCCACGGATGTGGACCTCTCGACATACCTGACGAAGAAGATCAAGCTCAACACGCCCATCATGAGCGCGGCCATGGACACGGTGACCGAGTACCGCATGGCCATCGCCATCGCGCGCGAGGGCGGCATCGGCGTCATCCACAAGAGCATGCCCATCGACATGCAGGCCGAGCAGGTGGACATGGTGAAGCGGTCGGAGAACGGCGTCATCACCAACCCCTTCTACCTGGGGCCTGAAAACACGCTGGCCGAGGCGGACGCGCTGATGGCCAAGTTCCGTATCTCCGGCGTGCCCGTGGTGGACACGGACGGGCGGCTGATCGGCATCATCACCAACCGCGACATGAAGTTCGAGGAGGACAAGTCCCGCTACATCCGCGAGGTGATGACCAGCGAGGGCCTGGTCACCGGGCGCGAGGGCACCACGCTGCAGGAGGCGAAGGAGATCCTCCGCCGGCACAAGATCGAAAAGCTGCCCATCGTGGACGACGAGTTCCACCTGAAGGGCCTTATCACCATCAAGGACATCGAGAAGGTCGTAAAGTACCCGAACTCCGCCAAGGACAGCCACGGGCGGCTGCTCTGCGCCGCCGCCATCGGCGTCACCAACGACATCCTTGACCGCGCGGGCGCGCTGGTGGACGCCGGCGTGGACGCGCTGGTGCTCGACTCCGCCCACGGCCACAGCGCCAACATCATGCGCTGCGTGCGCCTGGTGAAGGAGCACTTCCCCGACGTGGGCCTGATCGCCGGCAACGTCGCCACCGCCGAGGGCACCGAGGCCCTCATCAAGGCCGGCGCGGACTGCGTAAAGGTCGGCATCGGCCCCGGCAGCATCTGCACCACCCGTGTGGTGGCCGGCATCGGCGTGCCGCAGATCACCGCCATCATGCAGTCGGCGGAGATGGCCGACAAGTACGGCGTGCCCATCATTGCCGACGGCGGCATCAAGTATTCCGGCGACATCGTCAAGGCCCTGGCGGCCGGCGGCAGCGTCGTCATGATGGGCTCCATGCTCGCCGGCTGCGAGGAGAGCCCCGGCGACAGCGAGATCTATCAGGGCAGGCAGTTCAAGGTCTACCGCGGCATGGGCTCGCTGGGCGCGATGCAGAAGGGCAGTGGCGACCGCTATTTCCAGTCCGGCAGCAAGAAGTACGTCCCCGAGGGCGTCGAGGGCCGCGTGCCGTACAAGGGGCCCGTGTCCGACACCATCTTCCAGATGATGGGCGGCGTGCGCTCCGGCATGGGCTACTGCGGCGTGGGCACCATCCAGGACCTGCGCACCAAGACCAAGTTCGTGCGCATCACCGGCGCGGGCCTCAAGGAGAGCCACCCGCACGACATCTACATCACAAAGGAAGCGCCGAACTACACCATGCACTCCCACGAATAAACATATCCGCCGGCCCGGGCGGACGCTGCGGCGCCCGCCCGGGTCCGGCGCGCGCATTTGAGCGTATTTTTCCCCGGAGGCGAGGCAGATGGACGCAAAAGTCGAAAAGCTCCGCGAGTGGATCGCGCAGAGCGATAACATCGTCTTTTTCGGCGGGGCCGGCGTGTCCACCGAGAGCGGCATACCGGATTTCCGCAGCGTGGACGGGCTCTACAACCAGCAGTGGGACTATCCGCCGGAGACCATCCTCTCGCGGACGTTCTTTGACCGCGACCCGGAGGAGTATTACCGCTTCCACCACGCGAAGCTGGTGGTGGACGGCGCAAAGCCGAACCGGGCGCACCTGCGCCTGGCGGAGCTGGAGCGCGAGGGCAAGCTGCGCGCCGTGGTCACGCAGAACATCGACGGGCTGCACCAGGCGGCGGGGAGCAAAAACGTGCTCGAGCTGCACGGGAGCATCCTGCGCGCT
>DVOV01000055.1 GCA_018713375.1 Candidatus Scatomorpha stercorigallinarum
CTCCGGGTACAGCCGACGAAGCCTTATAAGCAGGTTCGCCGCGAGCGTTTCCCTATCTAACACGTCGTCCTTCACTGCGCCCGTGACAGCCAGCAGCTCGCCGACCTCCTGCGAGTCGAAGCGCGGCCACAGTATGCCCGGCGTGTCCAGCAGCTCCAGCGAGCGCCCCACGCTTATCCACTGCCGCCCGCGGGTGACGCCTGGCCGGTCGGAAACAGCCGCCGCCTTGCGCCCGGCGAGCTTGTTGATAAATGTGGACTTGCCCACGTTCGGTATGCCCAGCACCATCGCCCTCACGGGCCGGGTGCCCTGCCCCTTTGCTTCCCAGGCGGCGATCTTGTCGCTCAGCAGCGCCCTCACGGCGGTGGGGAAGTCCTTCACGCCTTTGCCGGAGCGCGCGTCCGTCTCCAGCACGGCCAGGCCCTGCGCGCGGAACCACGCGCGCCACTGCGCCGTGGCGGAGGGATCCGCCTGGTCTACGCGGTTCATTACCACCAGCCGCGGCTTGCCGGCGGAGAGCCGGTCGATATCCGGGTTGCGGCTGGCGGCCGGTATGCGCGCGTCGATGATCTCGCAGACGGCGTCCACCATGGATACGTTCTGCTCGATCATGCGCCCGGCCTTGGTCATGTGCCCGGGGAACCAGTGTATGTCTATCTTCTGATACTTACCGTCCGTCATAGTCGTTACCAAAGTTCTTTATCGGGAACACGGTGTAATACACCTTGCCCATGATGCTGCGCACGTCCACGCAGCCGATCTGCGAATAGCGGCTGTCCGTCGAATAGTTCCTGTTGTCGCCCATGACGAACACGCTCCCCTCCGGTACCTCCACCGGCCCGGCGAAGTCGATGGGGTCCGTGGTGAGCTCGGCGATATATGGCTCGTCCAGCGCCTCCCCGTCCACGTATACGATGCCGAGGTCGAAATCGATGTCCACGGTCTGCCCGCCGACGGCGATCACGCGCTTGACCAGCGGCTCGGGGCGGTATTCGTCCTTGCGGAAGACGATGATGTCCCCCTGCTCCGGCTCATAGAACAGGTTGGAGACGATGACCTTGTCTCCGTTCTCCAGCGTGGGGTACATGGAATTGCCCACCACATCGACGAGCCTCACGGCGAACGAAAACAGCAGCACGCAGACGACGAGCGCCGCCACCACGCACTGTATCCAGTCGTAGACCTCGCCGCGCAGGCTGTCCTGCGCCGGAGTCTCCTTTTCGGCGGGTATTTTCTCCTCCGCCGCGTTATCCTCTTGCTGCGCCCTCCCGGGCGCGTTCTTTTTCTGCTTCATCGTGACACCAGTTTTCCGTGCTGCCCAGCAGCGTTCTCAGCCGGCGCGCCGCGCCTATCTTGTTATTATACCGCACATACTTAACACAATCAAGCCCCAGCCTCGCGGCCGCCCCGCCGCCGGCGTCACCACCTGGCCGCCACGGGCGCGAACACATACTCCTCCGCCCAGTGGCGCAGCGCGCCCTCGGCGTTGGCGTCGTATTTCCCGCTCGTTTCCAGCAGCATGGTGTCGGGGTCCCCCGCGAGCAGCTCGCGCAGCGTCAGCCCCTCCTCGCCGGCGGGAGGCTCCAGCACGCCGCAGCAGGGCGTGCCGGAGAACAGAAACCGCACCAGCGCCTCATAAAGCTCCGGCTCGGCCAGCTCCGCGCCGCCCAGCCCGTCGATGACGGCAAAGGGCGCCCCGGTGGCCTCCGCCAGCAGTGCGGCGCAGTATCCCGCCAGCTCCGGCCCCGCGTTAGCGAAAACTCGCCTCTCCCCCGTGGCCGCGGCGCTTATCTCCAGCGCGCCGCCCGTGTGCCGCAGTATGAGGCCGCCGGAGCGGCGTATCTCCGAGCCGACGGCCCCGGAGATGAGCGCCGTCTTGCCGCAGGCCTCGGGCCCGGTCAAAAACAGCCTCTTTTTCACGACGCGTTGCGCTCCGCGCGGTGAAGTATCATCTGCCCGGCGATGGATATGGCGATCTCCGCCGGCGTCTCGGCCTTTATCTCCAGCCCGATGGGCGTGACGATGCGGTCGAGCTGCCCGTCCGTGAAGCCCTGCTCCTTGAGCGCGGCGCGCACGCCCGCGGCCTTGTGCCGGCTGCCGATGACGCCGATGTAGCAGGCCGGCGTGCGCAGCGCCTGCGCCTGCACCACGGCGTCGAAGGCGTGCCCCCGCGTCATGATGCAGACATAGTCCTCCGGCCCGATGTCCACATAGTCCGCCACGCGCTGGAAGTCGATGAGCAGCACCTCCTCGGCGCTGGGGAAAAGCTCGCGGCTGGCGAATTCCGGCCTGTCGTCCATGGCCACGCAGCGGAAGCCCACATGCGCGAGCACGGGCACCAGCTCCTGCGCCACATGCCCGCAGCCGAACACATAGACGCGCCCGGAGGAGTTGATCTGCTCGGCATAGAACTCGCACCCCTCGCGCTCCCCGCTCTGCGGCTTGCGGCTCATGAGGTCCTTCGTCCACAGCGGCGGCTCATACGGGAAGGACCCGCCGCCGGCTGAATATATGCACATCCGCCCGCTGTCGGATATCTCGTTCAGCAGCCACATGTCCTGCCCGCCTTCAAAGCGCCTCTCGGCCTCCGCGGCCAGGGCCAGCGTCTCGCCGTCGCCCGCCGGGATATAGCGGAAATACACCTTCACGTCCCCGCCGCAGATCATGCCCAGGTTCTGCACGTCGTTTTTTGTCAGGGAGAAGTCGTGGCTGCCGCTCTTTTTCTCCTTCAGCACCTCGGCAGCGATGTGTTCGGAGCGGTATTCCACCGCCCCGCCGCCGATCGTGCCGCAGATGCGGCCACCGCGCCCGACGAGCATCCTCGCGCCCGCGCCGCGCGGCGTGGCGCCGGAGGAGGCGACGACCGTCACCAGCACCAGGTCCTCCCCGGCGGAGAGCCGCTCCGCCATCGTCTTGAACATAGCCCTCATTTATTATTTACCATCCTTTCCTTTGGCCGCCCCGGCGGCCGCGCCGCCGAACATGCCGGCGAAATGCCGCTCAAAGAGCCTGTCCGCCTCCGCGCAGAGCTCGCGCCGGAAGCCCTCGTAGCGGCTGAGGAGCTCTTCCCCCTCCGCCGTCAGCGAGCTGCTGCCGCCGCGCGCGCCGCCCTGCGTGCGGCTCACGACCGTGAATCCCAATTCATTTTCCAGCGTCCTGATGGCGTTCCAGCCCGAGGAATAGCTCATCTGCATCTTCTGGCAGGCCTCGCGCACGGAGCCCGTCTCGCCGATGAGCCGCAGCAGCATGGCCACGCGCCCGTCAAGGAACGTCAGCTGCCGCGCCACGGACACCTGCAATACCGGCCGCACCAGCTGGCTGTTGTGCAGCTCCAGCAGCTGCCGGAAGTCCTCCGGCGTGTCCGCGTCGTGCAATATGCCCGTGTCCTCCACTTCGACGAGCGCCTCCTCCACGCCGCAGCGCGCGAGCGCCCCCTTCAGCCCGCCCTCGCCGCTGTCGGAGAGCAGCTTCTGCACGACGGAGGCCGACATCAGTATCGGGTGCCCCCGCTGCCCGTTGCACACGGGGCAGGCCAGCTCCGCGCCGGAGTCCAGCAGCCGCCGCACGGTGGCCGCGGTGAAGAGCGGCACGTCCACCGGCGTGAACAGTATCCGGCCGCACTTCCCGCTCATGTATTTGAGCCCGATGAGCGCCGAGTCGAACATCTCCGTCGTGCGGTAGTTCTCATTGCGCACAAAAACGGCCCCGCTGCGGGCCAGGTGCCGCTCCAGCTCGTCGGCGTTATAGCCCGTGACGACCACCACGCGCTCGGCCCCCGCCTGGCGCAGCGTGGCCACCACGCGCTGGGCCACGGATATCTCGCCAATGCTCAGCATGGGCTTGAAGTCCCCCATGCGCGAGCTCATGCCCGCCGCCACGATCACCGCACCGATCTCCATTTTTATCCGCCTCCGAGCCGAAAATGTGCATAAATTTTAAGATTATCAACAGTTTAACAGCAATGCGTTTTGTAATATAAAACAATTTGACGCTGTCATTTTAAGGGTTTAATATGGTCGTAGAAATCGCTAAAGCGCGCGCTGCGCAGCTTTTATAAAAATATACCGAGTGTAAAGATCAGTGTCCGGAATGTCCCCCGCAGGGGTCGCTGTCGGCCCCGCCGCCCGTCAGGTCCCGCAGCCTGGCCATGCCCGTGCGGGAAAAAAAGACGATCTCCGCCGGCTTGCCGGAGGAGTCCTCGCCCGATAACCGCAGGCAGCTCACGGTCTCCAGGTAATTCAGCGGCAGCGTGCGCCGCACGACCTGCCCCGTGCGTTCGTCCTTCACTTCGAGCGTCACTTCCGAGGCCCTTATCTCATTGAGCTTTTCCATGATGTCTCCTCCCTTTCCGGCAGTTTTGCTGCCCATATGATAGCACGGTTTGCCTTCGTAGTAAAGCTCGCGTTTGGCTGTCCAGGCGCGTGAAGATAAGAATATGCAAATTTGTATCAGTAAGGAGGCTGTCAAATGATCAAAAAAGTCCTGATGATCAATGGTGTCGAGCGCACGCTCGTCATCGACGGGACGGAGACCCTCGCGACCATCCTCCGTGAGCGCCTGCTGCTCACCGGGTGCAAGATCGGCTGCGGACAGGGCCACTGCGGCGCATGTAACGTCATAGTGGACGGCAAGGTCACCAAGGCCTGCATCACCAAGGTCGTCAAGCTCCGCGACTATGCGGAGATCACGACCATTGAGGGCATCGGCACGGTGAATAACCTCCACCCCATCCAGGTCGCCTGGATGGCCTATGGCGCGGCGCAGTGCGGCTTCTGCTCGCCCGGTTTCATCGTCAGCGCCAAGGTGCTGCTGGACAACAACCCCAACCCCACGCGCGAGGAGGTCCGCGACTGGTTCAACAAGAACCGCAACCTCTGCCGCTGCACGGG
>DVOV01000056.1 GCA_018713375.1 Candidatus Scatomorpha stercorigallinarum
GAGGGGTTTCTTTTTGACAAGACAAAAAGAAACCCCTCAGGAAAATCGTGGGTTGATTTGGTTAAGTAAGTCGATTATATTACCGACTTAGAGGGGTGCGGGCCACAGGCAAATGCCTCCGAACGCAGCCTGGTCAGGTGACCTTCTGTATGTCGTCCAGGCTGCCGAGCACGAGCACGTGCTCGCTGGCGGAGAAGGTGTAGGATGGGTCGATGACGGTGTGCATCTTGTCGCCGCGGCGGGCGGCGATGAGGTTGAGGCCGTAGCGGCTGCGGAGGTTGACATCCGCGATGGTGCGGCCGATCCACGCCTTGGGCGGCTCGATCTCCACGATGGAGAAGCCTTCGCCGAGGCCGATGACGTCGAAAATGCGGTCGGACGACTCGCGCATGGCTATGCGCTGGGCGATGTCGCGCTCGGGGAAGATGATCGAGTCCGCCCCGCAGCGAAGGAGGAATTTGGCCTCCAGCTCGCGGTCGGCCTTGCTGTAGATCTTCTTCGCGCCCAGCTCCTTGAGCTGGTCGGTGATCTCCAGGCAGGCCTGGAAGCTGTCGTTGACGCAGACGAAGCAGGCGTCAAAGCTGGGGATGTCGAAGGAGCGCAGCGCTTCGATATTCGTGCAGTCGCAGATCTTGGCGGAGGAGACGAAGGGGAGCATGTCCTCCAGCGTGTCCCCGTTGCGGTCCGCGATCATGATCTCGCACTTGAATTTGCAGAGGGCGCGGCACATGTGGTGGCCGAAGGTGCCCATGCCGATGATGAGAAAGGATTTCATGATAAACCTCCTTTAGCCTACTGTCACGTCTTCAACCGGGTAGGTGACGGGCGGCTCCGCCCGCTTTTCCAGCAGCGCCATGGCGAAGGACACGCTGCCCACGCGCCCGCAGTACATCAGGAAGGCCACGATGCACGCGGAGAGGTCGCAGAGGTCGCGCGTGATGCCCGTGGTCATGCCCACGGTGCCGATGGCGGAAAATACCTCGAAGAGCACGTCCGTCAGCGGCAGGCCCTGCACGCCGCAGATGACGAGCGCGCCGCCGATGGCCAGCGAGAGGTTGGTGCTCATCACCATGCCGGCCTGTTTCATGTTGTCGTCCGGCAGGCGGCGGCCAAATATGTACGCCCCGCGGTGGCCGCGGATGCTCGAGCCGAGGAAAATGGCGATCACGGCGGCGGTGGTGGTCTTGATGCCGCCGGCCGTGGAGCCGGGGCTGCCGCCGATGAACATGAGGATGATGGTCAGCAGCTTGCTCGCCGGAGAGAGGGCGGCCGTGTCCACGCTGTTGAAGCCGGCCGTGCGCGGCGTCACCGCCGAGAAGAAGCTCACCAGTATCTGCTCGCCCAGGGGCATGCCCACGTTCATGCGGTCGCGCTCGATGAAGAAGAAGAGCGCGGCGCCGCCGAAGGTGAGGATGGCGGAGGTGATGAGTACGAGCTTGGTCTGCAAGCTCCAGCGCCGCACGCGCAGAGCGCAGTTGCGTATGTCGTCCCACACCAGGAAGCCGATACCGCCGATGGTGATGAGCGCCATGATGGTGATGCTCACCAGCGCGTCCCCCGAGTAGTCCACCAGGGAGGAATAGGGCTGGTTGATGCCCATCAGGTCGAACCCCGCGTTGCAGAAGGCGGAGACGGAGTGGAACACCGCGAACCAGATGCCCAGCCCCACGCCGTACTGCGGGATGAAGCGGATGGCCAGCAGTATGGCGCCCGTGCCCTCAAAGATGAGCGTGCCGATGACGACCGTGGAGCTGATCTCCATGATGCGGGCCACGCGGCCGCCGACGCTGATGCTCTCCGCCATCACCGCGCGCTCGCGCATGCTCATGCGCCGGCGCATCAGGCGGAAGAAGAGCGTGGCGATGGTCATGAAGCCCAGGCCGCCGATCTGGATGAGCGTCAGCATCACGCCCTGGCCGAAGAACGTCCACTGCGTCCAAGTGTCCGCCATGGCGAGGCCCGTGACGCAGGAACAGCTCACGGCGGTGAACATGGCCGTGATGAAACCGGCGCTCTCCCCGTCCTTCGAGGCTACAGGCAGCATCAGCAGCGCCGTGCCGCACGCGATCACGAGGAAAAACCCGAGCGCGATAATCTGTACATGTGAAAGCTGTCGTATCTTCATAGTGGCGCCATTATAGCACGGGTTTTGAAAAAGGGAAGTCCCCAAAATGCTTTTGTCACCACGTGTCCGTGCGAATCGTAAAATACCCGGCAAAAGTGCGGAAATCGTTGCGGAATTTACAAAAGCGGCAACTCAGCGCACATGTGAGAGAGCGCCGACGAAGGCCCGGCTGCGCGGCAGCAGGCGCAGCAGCGGCAGTCCCAGGACAAACATCACCGCCGCCTCCTCAACGGCGATCTGCGCGGCGCTGAGCGGCAGGGCGGCCCAGAAGGCGCCGGTGCTCCAGGCGATGACGCCGCCGACGATGGGCCCGTTCCAGAGCACGGGCATGGCGCAGACGGCCAGGCAGCGGCCCCAGCCGAGCAGCGGGGAGCGCCCGCGGGCTATGCGCGCGATGCAGAGCGAGGCCATCAGCGTGGCGAAGGAGCCGAACACGATGTCCGGTATGCCGTAACCGGACATGAAGTTCACCAGCGCGCAGCCCACCCAGAGGCCCCAGGAGGCCGCGGGCAGGAAGGCCGGCAGGATGCAGAGCGCCTCCGACGCGCGGAACTGCACGAGCCCGAAGGAGATGGGGGCGAGCAGCATGGTCAGTGCGGCGTAGGCCGCGCCGACGACCGCGGCGGAGGCGAGATCTTTGACAGAGATGCGCATTTTTGTTTACCTCCCATTTTGATATGGGCAGAGCCCTGCGGGGTGTGGAAACCCGCGCCGGCGGGATGGAAACGTATTTCCCGCCATGCCTGGAAAGGGGGCGCAGCCCCTTCAAGCCTGTTTGGAATAGAGGCAGCCGCAATAGTCCTGCCTGTAGAGTCCCAAAGAGCGTGAGAGCTCGATGCTGCGCTTGTAGCCGTCGCGCTTTTTGAAGTCGCTTGGCAGGTAGCGCACGCCGTATTTTTCGCCCAGCTCCGCGCCGATGGCGTTCAGCCGCTCCGCGTCCTTGTGAGGGGAGACACTGAGCGTGGTGCAGAAGAACTCGAAACCGCCCACGGCCGCGGCCCTGGCAGTGTATCCGAGCCGCAGCCGGAAGCAGGCGGTGCAGCGCGCCCCGCCCTCCGGCTCGCCCTCCAGGCCGCGCGCGGCGGCCGTGAAGGCCGCTCCGTCGTACTCACAGGGGAGCAGCGCCACCTCCGGGTGCAGCTCGCGCAGGACGCGCAGCTGGTTCTCCAGCCGCAGGGCGTACTCCGCCTCCGGCTGGATGTTGGGGTCATAATAGAGCAGCGTGACCGCAAAGTGCGGGCAGAGCACCTCCAGCACGGCCGTCGAGCAGGGCCCACAGCAGCTGTGCAGCAGCAGGGAGGGCCGGCGCCCGCCGAGGGAGGCCACGACCTTATCCATTTCCAGCGCATAGTTCTTCATACCGTGGCAGTATAGCACAATTAGGCTTGACGGGGAAGCCCCAAAATTATAAACTTGAAAAAACGCCGCCCCGCAGGGCGGCGGAAGGGAGCATGTTCATGGACGGAAGGACCAGCAAGGAGGAGTATTACCTCAACATCGCCGACGCGGTGCTCAACCGCTCCACCTGCCTGCGGAGGAAATACGGCGCCATCATCGTGCGCAATGACGAGATCATCTCCACGGGCTATAACGGCGCGCCGCGCGGGCGCGTGAACTGTACGGAGCTCGGCCGCTGCACGCGCGACGAGCTGGGCATCCCCTCCGGGCAGCGCTACGAGCTCTGCCGCAGCGTGCACGCGGAGGCGAACGCCATAATCTCCGCCGCCAGGCGCGACATGCTGGGCGGCACGCTCTATCTCGTGGGGCGGGACGCCAAGACGCAGGAGCTGCTCGCGGACACCATGCCCTGCTCCATGTGCAGGCGGCACATCATCAACGCCGGCATCACGCAGGTGGTGGTGCGCACGGGGCCGGAGAGCTATAACGTGATCCACGTGCGCGACTGGGTGGCGAACGACGAGTCGCTGCCCGCCCTCAGCTGAGCGGTACGATGACGAGGCCGCCCTCCCCGGCGCGCACGGCGGCGCGCATCCCG
>DVOV01000057.1 GCA_018713375.1 Candidatus Scatomorpha stercorigallinarum
GCCAGATCGCCGAGGGCGAGCGCAAGGAGCTGGACATCATCGTCAAGGCGGACGTGCAGGGCAGCGCGGAGGCCGTCAAGACCTCTCTGGAGAAGCTTACCAACGAGGAAGTGCGCGTGAAGGTCATCCACTCCGGCGTGGGCGCTATCAGCGAGAGCGACGTGATGCTGGCGGCGACCAGCAACGCGCTGATCGTCGGCTTCAACGTGCGTCCCGACAGCGCCGCCAGGGACTACGCCGCCCGGGCCAATGTGGAGATCCGCACCTACCGCGTCATCTACGACTGCATCAACGAGATCGAGGCCGCCATGAAGGGCATGCTCGCGCCCAAGTTCGCCGAGCAGGTCATCGCCCATATCGAGATCAGGCAGCTCTACAAGGTCAGCAAAGTGGGCACCGTCTGCGGCTGCTACGTGCAGGACGGCAAGGTGCAGCGCGGCTGCAAGGTGCGCGTGGTGCGCGACGGCATCGTCATTTTCGAGGGCGAGATGGCCTCGCTGCGCCGCTTCAAGGACGACGTGAAGGAAGTCGCCTCCGGCTACGAGTGCGGCATCCAGATAGAGAAGTTCAACGACGAGCACGTGGGCGACATCATCGAGGCCTACGTGATGAAGCAGATAGAGAATTAACTGCCGCAACGCCTGCGGCGGAGGTGTGCGCTTGTGACTAATGAACAGATCACGGCTGTCGCTGTCTGCTCCGTCATCGCGCTCCCGCTGATAATAATATCCATTGTGCTCATGACGGGACGCGGCGGCGATTTCATTGCCGGGTTTAACACCAAGAACCGCGACGAGCGGGAAAAATACGACGAAAAAGCGGTCTGCCGCTGCGTTGGCCGCTTCACACTGCCCGCGGGGCTGCTCATGCCGCTGCTTCCGCTCGGCGGTGTGTATGCGGCCGCTTTTATCGGCTACACTGTTATCGGAGCCGCGGTCGTGATGATAAGGCTCAGGAAGAGCGGGAAATTCAGGCGCTGAACGCCTCCATTACTGTTTAAGAGGTAAGCTTATGGCAACTTCCAACCGCATTGGGCGGATAAACGACGACATACAGCGCGTGCTGGCCGAGCGGCTGCGCTCTGTGAAGGACCCGCGCGTGCAGCAGGGGATGATAAGCGTTACGCGCGTGGAGACCACGGGCGATTTGCGCTATGCCAAGGTCTGGCTCTCTGTGCTCGGCGAGCTGAACGAGAAGGAGTTCAAGCGCGGGCTGAAGAGCTGCGCCGGCTGGCTGCGGCACGAGTTGAGCGACGCGCTGTCCCTGCGCTATACGCCGGAGCTGACGTTCGAGCTCGATCACTCCATCGAGTACGGGGCCAAGATCAGCCGCATGATAGAGGACATCGAGGAGGCCGAGAGGCATGAAGAACCTGACGGCGAGTGAGTGCGCCGCCTGGCTGAAGGCGCGCGACGGGTATATCATCCTCAGCCATATCAGGCCGGACGGCGACACCATCGGCAGCGGCGCAGCGCTCTGCTCCGCGCTGCGCCGCGCCGGGAAAACGGCCTATTGCTATGATAACAAGGGAATAAAGCGCATGTTCGCCCCCTTTGCCGCGCCGTACCTGGCGGGCGAGGGGTTTTGCGCTGATACGGTGATATCCGTGGACGTGGCCAGTGAGCGGCTGTTCCCGGAGGGCTTTGATGGGAAAGTGGAGCTGGCCATCGACCACCATCCAACCAACACGCTCTTTGCTGAAAACGTCTGCATCGCGGCGGAGAAGGCCGCCTGCGGCGAGCTGGTGCTGGAGATCATACGCGAGCTCTGCGGAGACGTGACGGCGGAGGAGGCGGAGCTGCTCTATGTGGCCGTGAGCACGGACACGGGCTGCTTCCAGTACTCCAACACCAATGCGCCGGCCCTGCGCGCGGCGGCGGAGCTCATAGAGCTGGGGGCGGACAACTCCGCGCTCAATATACGCCTTTTCCGCAGTATTTCCCGCGCGCGGATGGCGCTCGAGGGGCGTATCATGGCCGGGATGCGTTATTTTCACGGCGGCAAGGTGTCTGCCGCGCTGGTGACGCGCGCGCTGCTTGCTGAGTGCGGCGCCACGGAGGACGACTGCGAGGACCTCGCCGGGCTGGTGGGCAAGGTGGAGGGCTGCTCCGTCAGCCTGCTCATCCGTGAGCTGGGCGAGAACGACTGCAAGATATCGGCCCGCAGCAAGCCGGGCGTGGACGTTTCGCGCGTCTGCGCCGTGTACGGCGGCGGGGGGCATGCCATGGCCTCCGGCTGCACGCTCAACTGCCCGCCGGAGGAGGCCCTGGGGCTGATGCTGAAGGCGATAGACGAAAAATGCCCGCAGCTGTGAACGGGATACTGATAGTAGACAAGCCCGCCGGCTGGACGAGCCACGACGTGGTGGGCAAGGTGCGCCGCCTGGCAGGCACCAGGCGCGTGGGCCACGCGGGGACGCTCGACCCCATGGCCACGGGCGTCCTGGTCGTGCTGCTGGGACGCGCCACGCGCGCGGCCGAGTTCGCTGAAGCGCAGGTGAAGGGCTATCGCGCGCATATACGCTTCGGCATCACGACCGACACGCTGGATACGGAGGGCCGGATGCTCTCCGAGGGCGGGGAGAGGCCGGAATTGCCGGAGATCGAGGCGGTCCTGCCGCGCTTCCGCGGGGAGATAGAGCAGGTGCCGCCCATGTACTCGGCCATCAAGCAGAATGGGCGCAAGCTCTACGAGATTGCCCGCGCGGGCGGGGAAGTGGAGCGGAAGGCGCGAAAGGTTTACATAACACGCTTAGACTGCGCGGGGCCGTTGGAGGATGGGGACTTTGAGCTGGACGTCGAGTGTTCGAAGGGGACTTACATACGCTCGCTCTGTGCGGATATCGGCGAGTCGCTGGGCTGCGGGGCGTGTATGTCGGCGCTGAGGCGGACGTATTCAGGCGCTTTCCGCGCTGAGGACGCGCTGACGCTCGCGGAGATAGAGGAGCGGGGCGTTATGAGCTGCCTGCTGCCTGTGGACACGCTTTTTGCGCAGAGGCCAGCCTTGACGCTTTCCGGCGGGAGGGACGAGCGCGCCGTGCGCAACGGCTCGGACGTGGCCGCGCCGGCGGGCGCGCCGGAAGGCGAGGTGCGCGTCTACGCCGCGGACGGGGAATTTTTGATGCTCGGCGCGGTGCGTGAGGGCGTGCTGCACACGATAAAGAGCTTTTTTGAGGTCTGATATATGGCGGAGACAAAGAGAGTTATCGCGCTGGGATTTTTTGACGGGGTGCATCTGGGCCACGCGGCGTTGATGCAGATGACCAAGCGGCGCGCGCAGGAGCGCGGCGTGACGCCGGCGGTGCTTACCTTCGACACGCACCCGGACACGCTGGTGAAGGGCGTCGAGGTGCCGCTCATCAACTCGCCGGAGGGGCGCGCGGAGATCATCCGCCGCGTATACGGCATCGAGAGCGTCATTTTCATCCACTTTAACCGTGCGGTGATGCAGATGCCCTGGCAGGACTTCTTGCGCTCGCTGGTGGACGAGCTGCACGCGGTGCATGTCGTTGTGGGATACGACTTCAGCTGCGGCTACCGCGGCGAGGGCCGCGCGCTGAACATCGCTGCATGGTGCTCGCAGCACGGGCTGGGCTGCGATATCATCGACGCCGTCAAGCTCGACGGCGAGGTGGTGAGCTCAACACGTATCCGCCGGGCGATAGCCGAAGGCGATATGGAGGAGGCCAACCGCCTGCTTGGCCACCCGCACTGCCTGGTGGACACAGTGCACTATGGCTTCCAGCTGGGGGCCAGGCTGGGCACGCCAACTATCAATATGCGTTTCGCCGAGGGTGTGCTGGTGCCGCGGCACGGGGTGTACGCCGCCAAGGTGTTTCTCGACGACGGCTCCGAGCACATGGCGGTGACGAACGTGGGCGTGAGGCCCACGGTGTCCGGCAGCGACCGCGTGAGCGTGGAGAGCTATATCCTCGGTTTTGACGGCGACCTTTATGACCACACGGTGCGGGTGGAGTTCCACCACTTCATACGCGACGAGCGCAGGTTTGCCGGCACGGAGGAGCTGCGCGAGCAGATCCTGCACGACGCGGAGACCACAAGGCGCTATTTTGGCGGCCAGGACAAGTGAAAAGACGCGAGCGCCCCGCCGTGCAGGAGGGGCGGCAGAAAAAAGCCCGGCTCTGCCGGGCTTTTTTGACGGATGCGTCTGCTATTTTGTTGCGTTATCTGATATGGCGTGTTATAGTAAATAAAGAAGGGAGGCGGGGCAATGGACAACGCCGCTGTGGACAAGCTGGTGAAAAAGACGTACGGGCGGGCGTGGGCGCCCTGGTTATATATTATCACCGGCGCCGTCGTCTTTGCGCTGCTTTCGTTCATCGTGCTCTGCGCGCTGCTGGGCACTCCGTTCTCCTATGAGGTGGACGCACTGTTTTTTACCATCTCTTATGAGGGCTGGCTGGACACGAAGCCATATATGTGGGCGGTATGGATGGCCCTGGGCTTCACGCCGTATATGGCCCTCTATTTGGCCGAAAGAGCGCGGAGGGTGCGGCGCGTCATGCGCATATACACGCGGGACTGCGACGAGGAGCTCTGCCTGCGCGTCCTGCGCCGCGCCGTGGACTATGGCAAAGAGAAGCGCATATACCGGCGTTTCGATATGCGCTGTTCGTTGTACTTCATCCTGGAAAACGGGTACGTGCATCTGCTCTGCACCTCCGGGCGCGTGGAAGAGGCGCGGGAATACATGGAAAACGGCTGGCTCAGGCGCAAAGGCTACCTTTACCGCGACACGTTGTGTGCGGTAGACTATGCTGAGGCCGCGTACGCCGGGGATGAGCCGCGCGCGAGGGCGGCGGCAGCCCGCGCCGGCAAGCTGAAGCGCAGCAACTACGGTGTACAGGCTACGCTGAGCGCGCTGCGCGGGGAATACGCAGCGGCCATTGAGCTGGCCGGCAAGCAGGCCGACTCCACGGACGCCGGCCTGGTCGAATACACCTATTTTACCGCCCGCTGCTACGAGCGTATGGGCGATACGGACATGGCCGCCGTGCGTTACGGATACGCCGCAGAAAGCGGCGGTACCATGCGCTGCGCTCAGAAGGCGCGCGAATGGCTCGCGGCGCGTGAAAGGGAACAGTGACGGACAGCAGGAGACCCGGCCAATGCCTGAGGCATGGGCCGGGTCTTTGAACAAAGCGTCCCGTTTCGGGCTGGACGCTTTGCTTATCTCTTGCGCCAGGTGCTGGGCGTGAAGAGGATAAGGATGGGGAAGATCTCCAATCGGCCGAGGAGCATGTCCGCGCTGAGGATGAGCTTGGAGATGTCCGAGAAGGCGCTGAAGTTGCCCATCGGGCCCACATCGCCAAGGCCGGGGCCGACGTTGGAGATGCAGGTGACGACAGAGGTGAAGGTGGTAACGAGGTCGAAGCCGTCCAGCGCCACCAGCACCGTGGAGATGAAGGTGATGGTGATGTAAAGCACAAAGAACACCAGCGCGGCGCGGATGGTGGTAGCCTCCACAGAGCGGCCGTCCATGCGCACGGAGTAGGTGCGGCGCGGGTTGAGCATCTTGACGATCTCCTGCTTGGCTGTTTTGGCCAGGAGGATGATACGCGAGACTTTCAAGCCGCCGCCCGTGCTGCCGGCGCTGGCGCCGATGAACATCACGAGCACCAGTATCGCCTTTGAGAACGAGGGCCAGAGGTCGAAGTTCGTGGTGGCGAAGCCGGTGGTGGTCATCACCGACGAGACCTGGAAGAAGGCGTATCTGAGGGCCGTCCAGAAGGACTCATAATAGCCGCCCAGAAGGTCCACGGCGATGAGCACCGAAGCGGCGGCGGCGATGCCGAAATAGCCGAGGAACTCGCTGTTGGTGAACGCTGCGCGGAATTTGCGGATGAGCAGCAGGAAATAGATGTTGAAGTTGACGCCGAAGAGCATCATGAAGATGCCGGTGACGATGTCTATGTACGCGCTGTCGTAATAGCCGATGGAGAGCGCCTTTACGCTGAAGCCGCCGGTGCCGGCGGTGGCCATGGAGTGGTTGACGGAGTCGAAGAACGGCATCCCGCCGGCGCAGAGGAGGATGATGAGGATGACCGTGAGGACGACGTAGATGAGGTAGGTGATGGCGGAGCTGCGGCGGATGCGCGGCACCAGCTTGCCCACAACGGGGCCGGGGACCTCCGCGCGCATGATGTGCATGCTGCGCTCCTCGCTCAGCGGCACCACGGCCATGATGAACACCAGCACGCCCATGCCGCCTATCCAGTGCGAAAGGCTGCGCCAGAGCAGGTGCCCATGGCTCATCGCCTCGACATCCGTAAGGATGGAGGAGCCGGTGGTGGTAAAGCCGGAGACGATCTCGAAAAAGGCGTCCACATAGTGGGGTATCTCCCCGGCAAACACGAAGGGCAGAGCGCCCACGAGGCTTATCAGCAGCCAGGCGAGGGCCACGCTGACGAAGCCCTCGCGGGCATAGAGGTCCTTGCGCTTGAGCTTCGGCAGAGCGAGCAGCACGGCCAGGGCGGCCGCGATGCCCATCGTGTAGAGGAAGCTGGCGGGGGATTCGCCGTACCAGAGGGCGGTGACAGTGGGCAGCAGCATCAGCGCGGCCAGGACGCCCATGACGCGGCTGAGTATCTTCGATATCATCCGGTAATTCATAGGTCAGTCCTCGAAAATATCCGAAAAGCGCTGGATGCCGAAGCGGGCGGTGACGGCGATGACGCTGTCGTGCTGGCGGATGACGTCGCTGCCGCCGGGGATGATGCAGGTGTTGCCGCGGATGATGGCCGCGAGCAGCGTGTCGTGCCCGATGTTCAGGTCCTTGAGGGGGATGTTGAGGTAGGGCGCGTCCTTGCGGATGAGGAACTCGAGCACCTCAGCCTTGCCGTCCGCTATCTCGTGCAGGGACTCGATGCCGCTGGCGTCCAGCGAGTTCTGCATGGCGCGAACGTACTGGACGATGTTGTCCGCGGCGATGTTGGTGGGCGTGACGAAGCTGTCCAGCTTGTGGGAGCCCACGAGCGTGCGGTAAACATCCTGGTTTATCTTGGTGATGACCTTGCCGGCGCCGCTGTTGGCGGCAAACATGGAGGTGATGATGTTGTTCTGGTCGCTGCCGGTGAGGGCCACGAAGGCGTCCGCCGTGCTGATGCCTTCCTCCTCAAGCAGCTGGGGGTCGGTGCCGTCGCCCAACAGGACTTCCGCCCTGGGGAGTATCTCCTTGATGGTCTCGCAGTGGTCGGCGTTTTCCTCGATGATCTTGACGCGGATGCCGGCGTCGATAAGCTCGCGCCCCAGATAGAGGCTGATGCGGCCTCCGCCGAGGATCATCACGTCGCGCACACTGCGCTTATAGGTGCCGATGGCCTTGAAAAAGGCGCTCATGCTCACCGGCGCGCCGACGACATGCGCCACATCGCCCGCCTCCAGGCGGTAGCTGCCGGTGGGTATGACCACGTCGGCCCCATGCTGGACGGCGCTGACGAGGATGCCGGAGCCGTAGCGGCTGCCGAGCTGGGAGAGCTTGAGGCCGCAGATGGGCATTTCCTGCGTGACGGTGAACTCCACCATCTCCGCGCGGCCCTTGGCGAAGGACTCGACCTTGGCGGCCGAGGGGATGCGGAGGATGCGCGAGATCTCCGCCGCGGCGTCATGCTCGGGGTTGAAAACAAGGGAGAGGCCCAGCTCCTCCTTGAAGAACACGAGCTGGCGGAAATACTCCATCGTGCGCACACGGGCGACCGTGTTGCTTATGCCCAGCTTGCGCGCCGTCAGGCAGCAGAGCATGTTGACGGCGTCGTCGTCGGTGACGGCGAGGAGCAGGTCGGCGTCCTCCGCGCCGGCCTCGGTGAGGACTTCGTAGTCCGCGCCGTTGCCCTGAAGGGCCATGACGTCGTAGTTGGTGGTTATGTGCTCGATCTTGGCCGGGTCACGGTCGATGACAGTGACGCTGTGCCCCTCGTAGATGAGCCTGTCCGAAAGGCCCTGGCCCATGCGCCCGACGCCAATGACGATGATGTTCATTCAACGGTCCCCTTCTTCTGAGCGACTTTTTTCTTGCGCTTCGAGCGCCCGCGGCCGCGCCGGCGGGGCTGGGCGG
>DVOV01000002.1 GCA_018713375.1 Candidatus Scatomorpha stercorigallinarum
GTCATCGGATGGCTTTGCACATCGCCGACCGCGGTTGGCTTCGCTTCGCTCGCGCCGCTGACGGGATTGTAATCGTTAGTGCCGCGACCGCAGGGAGCAACGCACGGCCGGCGATGCTGAAAACTCATTCGACAACGGGATGACCACGTTTGATGACTGGAAACCCATAAAAACACGCAAAAAACGCTCCGACTACCGCCGGAGCGCTTTTCTTTGGAGTCTGAGGGGTTTCTTTTGGCGCAAGCAAAAGAAATCTCTCAGTATTGGGCCGCAGGGACGTTAAGTCCCTGCACCCCCCTCCCTGCGGGCGGGCCGCAGGCAAGCACCGGCGGCCGTTGGCCGCCGCAGCCTGGTCAGGAGCTCTGGGTGGGGAGGAAGGGCGCGAGGGCGGCGGCGAGGCCGCTGACTGGCATGGACTGGAGCGTGACGCGGCCGGGGCCGGTGACGACGGTGTTGAAGAGCCCCTCGCCGCCGAACAGCACGTTTTTCACGCCCTTTATCATCTGGATATCCACCGAGCAGGTGGCGTCCAACATGGCCAGGTTGCCGCTGTCCACGATGATGCTCTGCCCGCGCGCGAGCTCATACTCCACGGCCGTGCCGTCGATCTCCAAAAAGGCCATGCCGCTGCCGCTGAGCTGCTGCAGTATGAAGCCCTCGCCGGAGAAGAGCCCGGCGCTGAAGCGCTTCTGGAAGAACACGGAGAGCTCCACCCCGGCTTCGGAGGCGAGGAAGGCGCTCTTCTGCACCACGATGGGGCGGTCGGGCGTTATCCGCACTGCTTTGATGGCGCCGGGGAAGCTGGAGGCGAAGGCGATCAGCCCGCGGCCGCGCTCGGCGGTGTAGGTGTTCTGGAAAATGGATTCGCCGGAGAAAAGCCGCCCGAAGGCCTTACCAAAGCCGCCCGCGCCCGTCTCCATGCGCATGTTGGGGCTCATCCAGGCCATCGAGCCGCGCTCGGTTATCATCTGCTCGCCGGATTCAAGCTCGCATATCACCACGGGCGTGGGCTCGCCGGTTATCTCATAAGTCATGTTCAAACCTCCTTTATCGTTTCCCCCTTATGGGGCGCGGCGTGTCCGCTCGGGATGATAATACCATCTCCCGCCGCCGCGGTCAACGGCCAATGCCGCTTGAAGGCCGCGCCGCGCTGTGATATACTGATCTAAAATCGTTTTGAGGAGGTATCCGCATGAAAATAACCTACTACGGCCACTCCTGCTTCAAAATCGAGTCCCCCGCCGGCAGCATAGTGTTCGACCCATACGCCGACGGCTTCCCCCGCGGGCTGAAGCTGCCGGACGGCCTCACGGCGGACCTTGTGCTGTGCAGCCACGGCCACGACGACCACAACGCCGAAAACAAGGTCGCCGTCACCGGCGGGCAGACGGACTACACGGTGGAAACGCTCTTCTGCTGGCACGACGACGTCCAGGGCGCCAGGCGCGGCGACAACCTTATCCGCATCGTCTCCGGCGGCGGGTTCCGCGTGGCCCACCTCGGCGACATCGGGCACATGCTGCCCGAGACCCAGCTCAAGGCCCTGCACGGCGTGGACGCGCTCATGATCCCCGTCGGGGGGTACTACACCATAGACGCCGCCGCGGCCAGGGCGCTCGTGGACAGGATAGAGCCCTCCGTCACCTTCCCGATGCACTACCGCGGCGAGGGCTTCGGCTTTGACGAGATCGCCGCGCTGGACAGCTACACCTCCCTGTGCTCCGACGTGGAGTATGTGGACGGGGACAGCTATGAGCTCACAAGCGGCGAGGGGCCCAAGACCGTGGTTTTCAACAGCTTCAGATGAAGTTCGAGGGCATAACCAAGGTCGGCGGCGGGGAGTATCTAAGCCGCTACGACCTGCGCTACCGCACGCCCTCCGGCGGCGAGAAGATATACGAGATGTTCTCGCGCGACGGCGGCATCGACGGCGAGGAGCGGCTGCGCTCGCCGCGCGTGGACGCGGTGATGATCATCATGACTGACCGCGCGCACGAGCGCCTGCTGCTGGTGCGCGAGTTCCGGCTGGAGCTGGACCGGGAGATCTACGGCCTGCCCGCCGGGCTCATCGACCCGGGCGAGACGCCGGAAGAGGCCGCGCGGCGCGAGCTGAAGGAGGAGACGGGCCTCGACCTCGTCTCCATCCGCCGCGTGCTGCCCCCGGCCTACAGCGCGGTGGGGCTCTCCAACGAGCAGTGCGTCTGCGTTTTCGGCACGGCGGAGGGCGATATCGCCCCCTGCAAGGAGACCGGCGAGGAGATCACCGCCCGCTGGTACTCCAAGGGCGAGCTGCGCGAGATGCTCCGGCGCGAACACTTCGGCTCCTGGGCGCAGGCCTACAGCTACATGTGGACCGAAGGCTTCTGACCAGGCTGCGACCCATTTCTGAGAGATTTCTTTTGCTTGCGCCAAAAGAAACCCCTCAGACTCCAAAGGCGGCCAACGGCCGCTGGTATTTGCGCTGCGCGCCTCACTGTCGGAAACCTTTCAGGAAACCGGGCCGTAGGCAGATGCCTCCAGGCGCAGCCTGGCTTCGCTTCGCTCGCGGCAC
>DVOV01000058.1 GCA_018713375.1 Candidatus Scatomorpha stercorigallinarum
CGCCCTGAGATTCACGGAAGAAGTGAATGCCAAGGGCTACCGGATGGTCGCCGTTGACGAGAGCAAGTGTATTTACTGCGGTATTTGCTACACTGTCTGTCCGGACTACGTATTCACCATTGAGGAAGGGAGCGATAACGCATGAAAAAGCTGATGAAGGGCAACTACGCGCTGGCGGAGGGCGCGCTGAGGGCGGGCTGCCGCATGTTTGCGGGTTACCCGATCACCCCGCAGACGGAGATACTCGAGTACATGTCCTCGCACATGCCGGAAGCCGGCGGCGACTTCGTGCAGACCGAGAGCGAGCTCGCGGGCATCAACATGGTGATAGGCGCGGCGGCCGCCGGCCAGCGCGCGATGACCAGCTCCTCCGGCCCGGGCTTCTCCCTCAAGCAGGAGGGCATCTCCTACCTCTGCTCCATGGAGCTGCCGGCCGTCATCGTGGACGTCATGCGCTACGGCATCGGCCTCGGCAACGTCGTCCTCGGCCAGGCGGACTATTTCCAGGCCACCAAGGGCGGCGGCCACGGCGGCTACAAGCTGCCCGTTTACGCCCCCGCTTCGGTGCAGGAGAACGCGGACTTCGTGTTCAGGGCCTTTGACGTGGCGGAGAAATACCGCACGCCGGTGGTGATACTCTCCGACGCCGCCATCGGCCAGATGATGGGCTCCGTCGAGCTGCCCGCGCCCATCGAGCACAACATCGACAAATTCCCCTGGACGCTCAAGGGCCGCGACGCCGAACACCCCACCGGCCGCAAGATGACGGACGTTATCTATTACGACTACGCCTACGACGACTACGACCCCCACATCCGCGCGCGCTACGGCAGGATGCACGACGAGCTGCAGGAATGGGAGGAAGTGCAGTGCGAGGACGCGGAACTGCTACTGGTCGCCTATGGCATCAGCTCCCGCGTGTGTAAGGAGGCGCTGAAAATAGG
Organism: Candidatus Scatomorpha stercorigallinarum; assembly: GCA_018713375.1. The sequence continues at coordinate 945 of DVOV01000058.1, forward strand.
CCGCGGCGAGGGGCTGAAGATCGGCCTGCTGCGCCCGATCACGCTCTGGCCCTTCCCGGAGAAGGCCATGGAGAAGTATAACGGCAGGATCAAGGGCTACCTCACCGTGGAAATGAACGCCTGCGGCCAGATGGTCGAGGACGTGGCGCTCCACGCCGCCGGCACCAGGGTCTATTCCGACCCCACCGGGCGCAAGGTGGCCGACAGCGAGGAGCTGGTCGCTCTGGCCCGCGATATCCTCGACGGCAAAGTAAAGGAGGCATTTTGACATGGCTATCACGAAGAAGATCCCGGATACGATATACGCAGCCAACTCTTTCTGCCCCGGATGCGGCCACGGCATCGTCATCAGGCTCATCGGCGAAGTGCTCGACGAGATGGGCATGTCCGACCGGGCCATCGGCACGCTGGCCGTCGGCTGCGCCTGCCTGGTGAACCGCTCGCTGGCCGTGGACCTGCTGCAGAGCGCGCACGGGCGCACCGCCGCGGCGGCCGCCGGCATCAAGCGCACCCGCCCCGGCAACCTCGTCTTTACTTATCAGGGCGACGGCGACGCTATCTCCATCGGCATCGCGGAGACGCTCTATTCCGCTCAGCGCGGCGAAAAGATAACGCAGATCATCGTCAACAACGGCGTGTTCGGCATGACCGGCGGCCAGATGTCCCCCACCACGCTCGTGGGCCAGAAGACGGCCACCTCGGAAAAGGGCCGCATAGCCGAGGTCAACGGCGACCCGGTGAACATCATGAAGCTGCTCAGCCAGTTCGACGTCGCATATCTGGCCCGCGGCAGCGTGCATGACGCGGCGAGCATACTGAAGACCAAGCAGTTTATCCGCAACGCGTTTGAAAAGCAGATGCGCGGCGAGGGATACACCTGCGTCGAGGTCATCTCACCCTGCCCGACCAACTGGCACATGACTCCGCAGCAGGCGTCCGAACGCATCAAAAAAGAGGTCCTGGAGGTCTATCCGCTGGGCGAGTTTGTGAAAGGAGAGTAAGCAGCGATGATAAAGGAATTCGTTTTTTCCGGCTTCGGCGGGCAGGGCGTCCTGACGGCCGGCACGCTCCTGGCCAACACGGCCGCCATGAACGACTATGAAGTGTCCTGGATACCCTCCTACGGCTCGGAGATGCGCGGCGGCACGGCCAACTGCGTCGTCAAGGTGGGCGACGAGGAAGTGCCCTCGCCCTTCGCCAAGCGCATAGATGTGCTGGTGGCCATGAACCGCCCCTCGCTGGAGAAGTTCGCCGCCATGGTGCGCCGCGGCACCGGCATCATCATCGTCAACAGCTCCGTGGTCCACGACGTGCCCGAGTATGAGGGCGTGACGGTGATACCCGTGCCGATGATGGAGATCAGCCTCAGGCACGAGAACGAGCGTGGCTCCAATATCGTCGCCGTGGGCGCCGCGGTGGGTGCGACGGGCATCATGCCGCGGGAGATGATGGTCGAGGGCATAGAGACCTATTTCGCCAAGTACGGCAAGGCCAACAACGCCAAGAACATCGCCGTTTTCAACGAGGGCTACGATCTCGTCAGAAAGGAACTGGCCAGATGAACCTTGAAAAGCTGCTCAGGCCCCGGAGCGTCGCCGTCATCGGCGCCAGCGAAAAGCCGGGCTTCGGCCTTTCCACCTGCACCAACCTGCTGCGCTCTTCCCGGCAGGAGCACATCTACTTCATCCATCCCAAGCGCGAGAGCGTGCTGGGGAAAAAATGCTATAGGCGCATAGCCGACCTGCCGGAGCAGGTGGACATGTGCATCATACTGCTCAACAAGAGCCTGGTCATCCCCGCGCTGGAGGAGGCCGCGGCGAGCGGCTGCCGGGCCGCCATCGTCTATGCCAGCGGCTACGGCGAGACCGGCGACCGCGAAGCCGAGCGAGAGCTGCGCGAGACGGCGCAGCGGCTGGACATGGCCGTCATGGGCGTGAACTGCGCCGGGTATATCAGCAACAACGACGACCTCTTCCCCTTCGGCATGATCGTCAAGCGCGACGCCAGGCCGGGCAACATAGCCATCATTTCGCAGTCCGGCAAGATATGCCTGAACATGATGCAGGTGGACTACATGAATTTCTCCTACCTCATCTCCGCCGGCAACTGCTCCTGCCTGCTCGTCGAGGATTACATAGACTACCTGATCGACGACCCGGGCACCAAGGTCATCGGCCTCTACCTGGAGGGTGTCAAGGACCCGGAAAAATTCACCGCAGTGCTCCGCCGCGCCGCCGTCATCAAAAAGCCCATCGTGATACTGAAGGTGGGCCGCAGCTCCGCCGGCAGCCGCGTGGCCTCGTCCCACACGGGCAGCCTCTCCGGCTCCGACAAGGCGTTCGACGCGCTGTGCAAAAAGTTCGGCATCGTGCGCGTGGACGACATCGAGGAGCTCGTGCAGACCTGCCACACGCTCAGCGTGCTGCCCTCCCTGCCGGAGATACCCACGATCAGCGCCATGTGCCTTTCCGGCGGCGAGACCGGCGTCTGTGCGGACGTCGGCACCTCCGAGGGGCTGGAATACCCCGACTTCAGCGAGGAGACGCTGCGGCGGCTGACGGAACTGCTGCCCGATTACGCCTCGCCGGCCAACCCGCTCGACATGACGGCCACACTCTCCCACGACGGGCCCAAGTACGCCGAGGTGATAAAGGCCATCATGTGCGACCCCAACGTGGGCATGGTGCTCTGCGGGCAGACCATACTGCCGCACCAGGCGCCGGAGGACGTCATCTACCCGATGTCCGACGGCATGGTGATGGCGGCCAACGAGCGCATCAAGCCCGTGGCCGTGGTCAATTTCTTCAACTGCGACCGCGACCCGGCCATACGCGCCAAGCTGGAGAGCGCCGGCGTGGCCATCTTGCCGGCCACCGGCACGGCGTTCAAGATACTGCGCTACATCAAGACGCTCGTGCAGTATGAGCCGGAGGAGAAAACGCTCTCCCTGGCCGTGCCGCAGCCGCTCCAGGGCCGGCGCGTGGCGCTCAGCGAATACGAGAGCAAGCAGGAGCTGCAGCGCTCCGGCGTGCGCATCCCCTATTCCGAGGTCGTCAGCAGCGCAGAGCAGCTCGAGCGCGTGGCCTCTCAGGTCAGCTATCCCTGCGTGGCCAAGATAGAGTCTGCCGACATCCTGCACAAGTCCGACATCGGCGGCGTGAAGCTGGACCTGAAAAATGCGGACGAGCTGCGCGCGGCCTATGCCGAGGTGCTGAAAAACGCCGCGGAGAAGGCGCCGGAGGCAAAAATAAACGGCGTGCTGGTGCAGCCCATGCTGCCCAGGGGCGTGGAGGTCATCGTCGGCGTCAACGTGGACCCGCAGTTCGGCCCGATGGTGCTTTGCGGCCTGGGCGGCGTGTTCGTCGAGGTGTTCAAGGACGTGGCGCTCTACCCCGCGCCGCTGAACAGGGGCGAGGCCCGCGCGATGATCGAGTCGCTCAAGGGCTATAAGATGCTCGCCGGCTACCGCGGCGGCGCGAAGTGCGACGTCGAGGCGCTGGCCGAGCTCATCGTCCAGGTGGCGGACTACGCCGTGGCGAACAAGGACAGCCTGTGCGAAATGGATCTCAACCCCGTTTTCGTGTATGAGGAAGGGAAGGGCGTCGATATAGCGGACGCCGTCATCATAAAAAGGGAAAAGGACTAAGCTACGACCCGGGCATAAGGCCGCCGGGAACGCGGGGGAAAGGCCGGCGGCCTGGTGATAAAAAACACAACGAAAAAGAGGAGGAGAGAAGACATGGCACAAAGCAAAAGCAAGAAATGGATGGCGTTCATCGTGCTGACCATAGCCGCCGGTCTCATTTACCGCGTACCGTACCTGAAGACCGTGTTCTATGACCCGCTGGTGGCCGCCTTCCAGATCACGAACACGGAAGTGGGCACGATGATGAGCGTCTACTCCGTGGTGAAGACCGTACTTTACATCCCGGCGGGCATACTCGTTGACCGCTTCGACAACCGCAAGATGCTGGTGTTCTCCATGGTTATGCTGGCCGTGCTGACCTTCGTTTACGCCATCATACCCAGCCTGACGATCGTCTATGTGCTCTACGGGCTGATGGCGGTCAGCAACGTCATCTTCTGGACCGCGTTCATCAAGGCCATCCGCATGTTCGGCTCTGAAAATGAGCAGGGCTCCGTGTTCGGCTACTCCGAGGGCATCCGCGCCGTCGCTTCCCTGGTCATCAATTTCATCGCGCTCTGGATGTACGCCAAACTCGAGGTCACGAGCGACACCCCGCTCACCGGCGTGCTGGTGCTCTACGGCGCCATCTACCTCGCCATGGGCGTGGCCATCTGGTTCCTGATCCCCTCCGGGACGGGCAGCGAGGACGGCCACCGCACCACCTTCAGGGACTATGTCAACGTGCTGAAGATACCCGCGGTGTGGATCGTCTCCCTGCTGGTCATGTGCTGCTACAGCGTCCAGGTCGCCTCTGAGTACACCACTCCCTACCTGAGCGACGTGATGCTGATGTCCGCCGCCACGGCCGGTGTCGTCGCGACCATCCGCAGCTACGGCGTCGGCCTCTTCGCCGCCCCCATCATCGGCAAGATCACGGACAAGGTCAAAGTCCCCTACTCCGTGTCCGTCATCGCCCTCCTGGTGCTGGAGATCGTCATGACCGCCATACTGCTCATCCTGCCGGGCGAGCCGAGCGTGCTCATCGTCAGCATCGTCGTTATCCTGGCCTTCGCCAGCTTCATGTACGCCCTGCGCGGCGTCTACTACGCGACGCTCGGCGAAGCCGGCGTCCCCGTGGCGCTGACGGGCACCGCCACCGGCGTCATCTCCGTCATCGGCTACCTGCCCGACGCCTTCATGAACCTGCTGATAGGCAACAAGCTCGACCAGTACCCCGGCGTCGCCGGCTACAAGTATATCTTCATGTACATGATCGCTTTCGCGGTCGCCGGCATCGTCATCGCCATCGTCATCAACCGCATCGGCAAGCGCAACGCCGCCAGGGCCGCCGCCGAGTAAAAAAAGGCGCCGCCCCTCCCGGCAAGGCCCCGGGAGGGGCGGCAAAGGCGGGCGCGTCCCCATTGCAAGTACCCAAACCACATGTGAGGAAGTGGAGCTATGACTACTGTTCTGATCGTTGTCGGCGTTTACATGGCCGCCATGCTGGCGATCGGCATTATTTTTACGAAGAAGGCCAACAGCACGGAGGAATATTACCTGTCCGGGCGCTCGCTGCCCGCGCCGGTGCTGATGTTCACCTTCGCCGCCACCTGGATCGGCGCGTCGTCCACTCTGGGGAAGGCGGGCCTGGCCTATACGAACGGCATCTCCGCCATCTCGCCGACCATCGGCTCGTTCATCGCGTTCTTCATCTTTACGGCCTTTGCCGGACGGATAAGGCGGGTGGGCGCGGAGCACGGGATCTGCTCCATACCGGACCTCTTTGAAAAGCGCTTCGGCAAGGCCACGGGCCTTATCGCGGCCCTCGTCATCGCCTGGACCATGGTCTGCACCACCGGCACCCAGCTGATAGCCTTTTCCAAGGTGCTGGAGTACATGTTCGGGCCATACGGCGTCTCCTATGAGCAGTCGCTCATCATCGCCATGGCGATCGTGGTGTTCTACACCATGCTCTCCGGCATGTACGGCGTCGCCTATACGGACGTGGTCCAGGGCGTCATACTGCTGGCCGTGATAGGCATCGTGGTGCCCATAGGCGCGCTCAGCCAGATCGGCGGCATGGGCGAGCTGAAAGCGCAGCTCGACGGGAGCTACTTCCAGTTTTCACCGGACATCAGCATGATCGGCTACACTTTTACGTCCTTCCTGTATTTTGTTGCCGGGCCCCCGTACTGGCAGAGGGCGTTTGCGGCCAAGAGCTCGAAGTCGGCCATGGAAGGCTCCCTCGGAGGGAATATCATCATCATTTTCTACACCATCGCCGTCGTGCTCATCGGCATCTGCGCGGCCTGCCTGTATCCGGGCGTCACCGGCAGCGAAACCGAGCTGGTGCTGCTGATGGTCGCGGAAGCGCGCTTCCCGACGATCGTCTACGCCCTGACCATCGCCGCCATCCTCGCCGTTATCATGAGCACGACCGACAGCTACCTGATACTCTCGGCGCAGACCGTGACGACGGACATCATCTGCAAGGTGAAGGACGTCAGGGAGCAGAAGAGCGTCGTCAACATCAGCCGCATCTCCGTGGTGGCGGTGGGCGTGTTCGCGCTGATCTTTGCGCTCAAGATGAGCAACATCTTCGAGGCGATGATGCTTTCCATGACGCAGTTCTCGGCGGCGGTGGCCGTGCCGGCGCTGGCGGCGCTGTTTTCCAGGAAAGTGACGCGCCAGGGGATGATATCGTCCATGCTGAGCGGCCTGGCGTTCTCGGTGCTCTGGCGCAGCGCGCTGCACAACCCCTGGGGCCTCAGCGAGGCCATCTCCGGCAGCATCGTATCGCTGATAGTGATCGTCGCCGTCTCCGCCTGCACGCAGAACAAAGGCGAGCCGGCGCCATATTTCGGCTGAACTCATGAGGAGGTAATACATGCGTATAGTCAACACCTGCCATTATGCTGACCTTCCGCGCGAGCACCCGGCCTTCCAGCGGGTGCTGGCCAAGGCGGAATTCGTCACCTGTGAAAAGAAACAGCTCACGAGCGAGGAGCTGCTGGAATTCGTCCAGGGGGCCGACGCGCTCATCAGCGGCACGGATTTCATCCGTGCGGACCTGATAGAACGCTTCCCCAAGTCGCTGAAAGTCATCTCCCGCCCGGCGGTGGGCTATGACCGCGTGGACATCGCCGCCGCCCGCGCGCACGGCATCGACGTCTGCAACGCGCCGGGCAGCAACTGCGAGAGCGTCGCCGACCTGCTGCTGGCCCTGATGGTCATGGGGGCCCGCGACGTATACAACTGCATCAGCGACGTGCGCGAAGGCAAGTGGGGCGTCCGCCGCAAGGGCGTGGACCTGATGGGCAAGACGGTGGGCATCATTGGCCTGGGCGCCATCGGCAAGAGCGTCGCGCGGCGCTGCCTGGCCTTCGGCATGGACATAGTGGCCAGCGACCCCTACATAGACCGCGGATTCTGCGCAGAGCACAGCGTGACGCCCATGGAGCTCGGCGAGCTGCTGGAGCGCAGCGACTTCATCGTCCTCGCCCTGCCGCTGATGGAGTCCACCTATCACATCATCAACGCCGAAACGATAGCCCGCATGAAGGACGGCGTCATCATTGCCAACGACGCCCGCGGCGGCGTGGTGGACACCGCGGCGATGGCCGCGGCGCTCAGGAGCGGCAAGGTGGGCTTTTACGCCACCGACGTCACGGACCCGGAGCCGCCCCCGCCGGACTATGAGCTCTTCGGGCTGGACAACTGCGTCATCACGCCTCACATGGGCGCGGAGACCACCGACGCCACGAACAACATGATGGCCATGGCGCTGACCAACGCCATGGACGTGCTGGAGGGCCTGGACTGCAAAAACATCGTCAACAGGCAGTGCTGACGACCATATGAAAGGAAGGAAAAACGATGAAACCGTATCTGATCGTCGAGTGGAATGATATCGAGAGCGAAGCCCACGGCTGGCTGTGCATACACAACCTGGTCAAGGGCCTTGCCGGCGGCGGCACCCGTATGCACCCCTCGGTCACGCGCGAGGAGGTCATGCGCCTGGCCGAGATCATGGCCTATAAGTACAACGCGGCCGGCATCCCCGACTGCGGCGGCTGCAAGGCCGGCATAGTGTACGACAACAAGGCCCCCGACGCACGCGACGTGCTCAAGCGCTTCTTCGCCGCCATGCGCCCCTACGTGGAGATCGGCCTGGCCCTGGGCAACGACCTGGGCACCACCGGCCCGGAGATCGCCGCCATCCGCTCCGAGCTCGGCATGGCCACCATGACGGAGACCAAGAGCCAGCTGCAGGACATGCAGATGCGCGCCAATATGCAGAAGAAGGCCAAGCTGCTGCATGAGAAGTACGACGTTTTCACCGTCAACGACGCCATGACCGGATACGGCACCGCCGCCTGCGCCGATGTCGCCTGGAGGAAGCTCCATGGCGCGCCGAACGGCGCGAAGGTGCTCGTCCAGGGCTTCGGCAACGTGGGCGCCAGCGCCGCCTACCGCCTCCACCAGCTGGGCTACAAGGTCGTGGGCATATCCGACGCCAGGCAGCTCGTGGTCTGTGAGGACGGGCTCGACGTGCCGTACCTCTATGAGCACAGGACGCCGTACCTGGAGATGGACACGGAAACGCTGAAGGCTGAATACAAGGTCCTGCCCAACACCGAGTGGATGAACGTCGAGTGCGACATTTTCATCCCCGCCGCGCTCGAGGCGGTCATCAATAAGGACACCGTCAACAAGATAACGGCCACCGTCATTTCCGAGGGGGCCAACATCCCCACGACCGAGGAGGCCGACGAGGTGCTCAAGGCCAGGGGCGTCTGCGTCATCCCCGACTTCATCGCCAACCTGGGCGCCATCCGCTTCCACGGCTACGCCCGCCTGGGCCTCATAGACTTCACGCCGGGGTCCGCCATCGGCGACGTCATCAGGTGCAGCGAGGAGAACACCGAGCGGCTGTTCGCCGAGCAGCAGAAGACCGGCGAATACTTCCGCGACATTGCCTACCGGCTGTTCGCGCCGACCAAGCAGTCCGAGTTCGAGTTCTGATTTTATTCCCTCTCCACAATTCCCCCTGGCAGAAGCCCCGCCATGAAACATGGCGGGGCTTTTTTGTGCTCACTGGACGAATATGCTCTTTTTGATCTGCGCGATGGCGTTCTTTTCCAGGCGAGAGACCTGCGCCTGGGAGATGTTGATCTCGCTCGCCACCTCCATCTGCGTCTTGCCGTCATAGAAGCGCAGGGCGAGGATGCGCTTCTCGCGCTCGCCCAGGCGGGCGATGGCGTCCGAAAGGGCGAGCCGCTCCAGCCAGCCCTCGTCGGTGCAGCCGCGGTCGCTCAGCTGGTCCATCACGCAGACGCTCTCGCCGGCGTCCGAGTATATGGGCTCGAAGAGGCTGACGGGGTCGGAGATGGCGTCCAGGGCAAAGACCACGTCCTGGCGCTTTATGCCGAGGGCGTTGGCGATCTCGTCGGTGGTGGGCTCGCGCCCGGTCTCGTTCGTTAGCTTTTCCCGCGCCTGCAGGACCTTGTAGGCCGTGTCGCGCATCGAGCGCGAGACCCGCACGGAGCTGTTGTCGCGCAGGTAGCGCCGGATTTCACCTGCTATCATCGGCACGCCATACGTGGAAAAGCGCACGTTTTGGGCGGGGTCGAAGTTGTCTATCGCCTTGATGAGGCCGATGCAGCCCACCTGGAAGAGATCATCCACGTTTTCCCCCCGGCCGGAGAACTTCTGTATCACGGAGAGCACCAGCCGCAGGTTGCCGCTGATGAGCTCCTCGCGCGCGGCCTGGTCGCCGGCGCGGGCGCGCCGCAGCAGAGCCTGCGTCTCCTCGTTCTTCAAAACGGGCAGCTTTGCGGTGTTTACTCCGCATATCTCTACTTTTCCCTGCAAAGGCAAAGCCCCTTTCACGGAAGGTGGAGATATTTTCTCCCGGAAATGGGCTTTTGATGCAGCGCTACAGCGCATCGGGCCGGGAAATGTCCGTCGTATGTGCGCGTTTCCCGGCGGAAAATGCACAAATGGCTTGAATTCCGCAGTTTTTGTGATATCATATGCAGGCTGACACACGAAAGGGAGAGCCACGGGACGATGCACAGATGTTACAAAAACTTCCAATATATATATATATATATGCTATGGCTGCTCGCGCTGGCCGGCTGCGGCGCGGGTTCGCCGGTGTACGGGCTGGAGCCCGTACTTGAGCCGGACGCGGAGGAGCTGGCCTGGGCGGAGCTGCTGGGCGGGGAGAACTGCCTCGTGCTGCGGTACTCGGCGCCGGGGGCGGGCAGCCTGCGCGCGGCGGTGTACGAGCTGCGCGGCGGCGCGTGGGAGGAGAGCGACGCGGCGGTGGAGTTCCCCAGCGTGAGCGAAGAGGGCGTGCTGCTGCTGAGTTTTGACAGCCTTCCGGGCGGTTTTGAGGCGGCGGTGCTGCAGCCGGACGGCGTGGAGCAGACGCTGGCCGCCGGTGCGCTGGCCGCGCCGCGCTCGGAGGCCAACGGGATGACGTTCATCACCGCGCCCGCGGAGGTTGCGCCGGGCGGGAGCATCGCGGCGGCGATGCACTACTACGCGGACGGTGGGCAGGCCATCGCGGCCGATATGGAGGATTTTGGCCGCCCGGAGAGCCTCGCAGGCTACGAGGCGGTATATGCGCTGGCCGTCACCTTCTCCTGAGCGGCCCAGGCTGCGCCTGGAGGCAGTTGCCGCCGCGTTGCGGCGGCGGGCAGGAGCAGGGCAGGGCCCTGCAAGACCCACGTGCCACCCCATTTCTTTGGTCTTGCCCAAAGAAACGGGAGTGGCGCCCCAAAGAAAAACGCTCCGGTGCGAATCGGAGCGTTTTTTGCGTGTTTTTACAGGTTTTCAGGCGTCAACAGTGGTCATCCCGTTGTCGAATGCGTTTTCTCCATCGCCGACCGTGCACTGCTTCGCTTACGCTCGCGGCACTGCCGATCATCATCCCGTTAGCGGCGCGAGCGAAGCGAAGCCAACCGCGGTCGGCGTTGAGCAGGGCTATCCGACGACGGGATAACCACCCGAAAGTCCGTCACCACTTGGACTAACATGCAGATTTTACGTACGACAAGCACCAAAGCGCTTTTCTTTGGAGCCTGAGGGGTTTCTTTTGGCAAGACCAAAAGAAATCTCTCAGAAAAGGGTCGCAGGGGCCTGCCCCTGCTCTGCCCGCCGCCGCAACGCGGCGGCCTCTGCCGCCGGACGCAGTCCGGGCGCAGCCTGGTCATAGGACGCGGACGCGGAGGACGTTGGGCTGCTGGGAGAGCTGGCCGGTGATCTCGCCGTTGACTTTTTCGGAGAGGTCCATCATCGTGTAGGCGTAGGCCCCGCGGGGCTTGTTGAGCATGTGCTCGACGTTGATGTTGCGGGCGCTGACGAGGTCGAGGATGGAGTTTATCATGTTCGGCACGTTGCGGTGGATGACGCACAGGCGGCTTTTGCCCAGGCGCTCGAGCGTGGCGTTGGGCAGGTTGACGCTGTTTTTGATGTTGCCGTTCACGAGGTAGTCGTAGAGCTCCTGTGCGGCCATAACGGCGCACTTCTCCTCGCTCTCCGGCGTGCAGGCGCCCAGATGCGGCGTGCAGATGACGTTCTTTTTGCCTATCAGCTTCTCATTGGGGAAGTCGGTGACATACTTGCCCACGCGGCCGCTGGCGATGGCCTCCAGCATGGCGTCGTCGTCCACCACCTCGGCGCGGGACTCGTTCATGATGCGCACGCCGGGCTTCATGTAGCTGAGGGCCGTAGCGTCGATCATGTGGTGTGTGCTCTCCGTGTAGGGCACGTTGAGGCTGATGTAGTCGCTGGAGCGGAAGATCTCCTCCGCGTAATCGACGTGGATGACGTGGCGGGAGAGCCGCCAGGCGGCGTCCACGGACATGTAGGGGTCGTAGCCGCGGACAGTCATGCCCAGCTGCAGCGCGGTGTTGGCCACCAGCGCGCCCACCGCGCCCAGGCCGATGACGCCCAAGCTCTTGCCGCAGAGCTCGGGACCGGCGAAGGCGCTCTTGCCCTTTTCCACCAGCGCGGGGATCTCCGCGCCGCGGCCGGCGATGCTCTTCACCCACTCGATGCTGCCCAGCATGTCGCGGGAGGCCAGGAGCATCTCGAAGATGACCATCTCCTTGGTGGCGTCGGCGTTCGCGCCGGGGGAGTTGAAAACGGCGATGCCCTCCTCCGTGCAGCGGTCGATGGGGATGTTGTTCACGCCCGCGCCCGCGCGGCCGATGCACAGAAGGTCCCTGCCGAAGTCCATGTCGTGCAGGTCGGCGGAGCGTATCAGCAGCGCGTCGGGGTTTTCAACTTCCGGCCCCACCTCGCAGCCGTGCTCGGCCAGCAGCCCCGTGCCGAGGGGGGAGATGGTGTTCATGGTGCGTATCTTAAGCATGGTGTTCGACCTCAAATCCCTTCATGTATTCCGCCAGCGCGCGGACGCCCTCCACCGGCATGGCGTTGTATATGGAGGCCCTCATGCCGCCGGTCAGGCGGTGGCCCTTGACGTTTACGAGACCGCGCTCCTTCGCGCCGGCGACGAACTCGGCGTCCAGCCCGGCGCTGGCGGTGCGGAAGGTGACGTTCATCATCGAGCGCGAGCCGCGCTCGGCGTGCGGCAGATAGAGCCGCGAGTTGTCCAGCACGTCGTAGAGTATGGCGCTGCGCTCGCGCCGCAGCGCGTCCATGGCCGCGAGGCCGCCCTGCTCCTCTATCCACTCCAGCACCAGGCCCAGCATGTAGATGCACCAGCACGGAGGGGTGTTGAGCATCGAGTCCTTGTCTATCATCTTCTGATAGGACATGATCTGCGGCGTTGCGGCCGCCTCGTGCCCGGCGAAGCGCCTGTCGATAATGGCCACGGTGAGGCCGGCGGGGGCGATGTTCTTCTGCGCGCCGGCGTAGATGAGCGCGTATCGGGAAACGTCCACCGGGTGGCTCATGATCTCGCTCGACATGTCGCAGACCAGGGGGACGCCGCCCGCCTCCGGTACATAGTCCCAGGCGGTGCCGAAGATGGTGTTGTTGGCGCAGTAGTGGAAATAGGCCGCGCCCGGCTCCACGTCCAGCTCCTGCTGGCGGGGGATGCGGTGGAAGCCCTCCTCCGTGCCGTCATAGGCGAGGGAGACAGCGCCGTATTTGCGCGCCTCCTTGGCGGCGATGCCGGAGAAGTTGCCGGTGACGGCGTAGGAGGCTGCCCTGCCGCCCATCAGGTTCAGGGGCACGGCGGCGAACTGGCCCGTGGCCCCGCCCTGTAAAAAGAGCACCTCGTGCGTGTCCGGTACGGCGAGCAGGCGCTTGAAGCGCTCCTTGGCGGCGGCGTGTATTTCTGCGAACTGGCTGCCGCGGTGCGAGAGCTCCATCACGGACATGCCGCAGCCGTGCCAGTCGAGCAGCTCGGACTGCGCCTTTTTCAGCACGCTCTCGGGCAGGACGGCCGGCCCGGCGGCGAAATTATAGACCCTCTCTGACAATAGGAACACTCCCCGCGGCGCGCCAGGGCGCGCATATTTTATATTTCCGGGCGGCAAAAAAGTACGTTTTCCGCCGCCCGGATACATATTATATAATACTCTTTAGCCGGATGCCGCGTCAAACTGCATCTCCGACAAGCATTTCCCCGGCGACTGACGAAATTTTGACGTTTCTGACAAGCCCCCGCAGGCCTGTCCCCGGTACGGAAACTTCCATGTAATTTGTAGCGTGGCCGGTGGACACGCCGTCCGCCTCCGTCTCGAAGAGCACCTCCAGCGTGCGCCCCACGCAGGAGGAGAGATAGGCCATGCGCGTTTTCATGGCGGCCTCATGCGCCTCGTGCGCGCGGCGGGACTTCTCGGCGGCGGTGAGCTGCCCGGGCAGGCGGTCCGCCGGCGTGCCGGGGCGGCGCGAGTAGGGGAACACGTGCAGCGCGGCGAAGGACACCTTTTCGATGAAGGCGAGCGTCTCGGCGTGCTCCGCCTCCGTCTCGCCGGGAAAGCCGGCGATGAGGTCGCCGGTGAGGGCGCAGTGCGGGAAGTGCCGCCGCAGCCGCTCCGCGACGGCCAGGAACTGCGCGGTGTCATATTTCCGGTGCATGCGCGCGAGCGTGCCGTCGCTGCCGGACTGCAGCGAGAGGTGGAAGTGGTCGCAGACCGTCCCCAGGGCGGCCAGGCGGGAGCAGAACTCCTCCGTCACCGCCGTCGGCTCCAGCGAGCCCAGGCGCAGGCGCAGCTCCGGCGCGGCGGCGGAGACGGCCTCCACCACGTCCGCCAGCGCGGGCGAGCCGGGCAGGTCGCTGCCGTAGGAGGCGATCTCAATGCCCGTCAGCACCAGCTCGCGGTAACCGCGGCCGGCGAGTGAGGCGGCCTCCGCCGCCGCCTCGGAGAGGGGCAGCGAGCGCACGCGCCCCCGCGCATAGGGTATCACGCAGTAGGTGCAGAAATTCTCGCAGCCGTCCTCTATCTTCAGATAGGCCCGCGCGTGCCCCTCGAAGGCCCCGGCGGGCAGGCGCTCGATGCTGCGGCGCGTAAAGGGCTTGTCCACGCCCTCCTGGCGCCCGCCGCCGGCCACGGCGCGCTCCAGCGCGTCGATGAAGCCGTGCCGGTCGCCGCTGCCCCAGACGATGTCGGCCCCCAGCTCCCGCGCCCGGGCGGGCTCAACCTGCGACCAGCAGCCACAGACTGCGCGCACGGCCCCCGGGTGGAGCTCGGCCAGCCGCCGCAGGGCCTGGCGCGATTTGCGTCCGCTCTCCGCCGTGACGGCGCAGGAGTTCACGATAACGGCGTCCGCCCTCTCGCCCGCAGCGGCGCGCTCATGCCCGCGCTCGGCGAGCAGCGTCTCCATCGCCTGCGTCTCGTACTGATTGACCTTGCAGCCCAAAGTGTCTATAATGTATCTCATGATAATACCGTCCTGAAGGTGAGATTTATGGAGATCTATCTTGACAATGCCGCCACCACCCGCGTCTGCCCGGAGGCGGCCGAGGCGGCGGCCAACGCCATGCTCAACGCCTACGGCAACCCCAGCTCCACGCACGGCAAGGGCCGCGAGGCGAAAAAGCTGCTCGACACGGCGCGCAAAAACGTCGCCTCCGCGCTCGGCTGCGCGCCGGGAGAGCTGGTGTTCACATCCTGCGGCTCGGAGAGCGACAACTGGGCGCTGCTCTCCGGTGCGTGGGCGGCCTCCGCCCGCGGCGGGCACGTGATAAGCTCCGCCGTGGAGCACGACGCCGTGCTGAAAACGCTCGACGAGCTGGAGCGCCGCGGCTACGAGGTCACGCGCCTCGCCCCCGGCGCGGACGGGGCCGCGTCCGTGGACGCCGTGCGCTCCGCCCTGCGGCCGGACACCGTGCTCGTCTCGCTGATGATGGTGAACAACGAGACCGGCGCGGTGACGGACGTCGCCGCCGTGGCGCGGATGCTGAAAAAATGCGCCCCCCGCGCGCTGCTGCACACGGACGCCGTGCAGGGCTTCCTGAAAGTGCCCTTCTCTGCGAAAACGCTGGGCGCGGACCTCATCAGCGTCTCCGGGCACAAGATACATGCGCCCAAGGGCGTGGGCGCGCTATATATCCGCCAGGGCCTGCACCTGCGGCCCTTCATCGTGGGCGGGGCCCAGGAGGACGGCCGGCGCGCGGGCACGGAGGCCGTGCCGCAGATCTGCGCCTTCGGCGAGGCCGCGCGCGTGGGCGCCGCGCAGGCGGCGGAGGCGCGCTCGCGCATGTCCGCCCTGCGTGAGCACGCCATAGGGCGCCTCTCGGCGGCGATACCGGGCTTCACCGTCATCGGCGGCGGGGCCGCGCACATCCTCTCGCTCTCCCTGCCCGGCTACCGCAGCGAGGTGCTGATGAGCTGGCTGGACGGGCAGGGCATCTGCGTCTCCCGCAGCTCGGCCTGCAAGCGCGGCGCGCGCAGCCACGTGCTGGGCTCCATGGGCGTCGAGCCCCGGGTGATAGACGGCGCCATCCGCGTGGGCCTCTCGCGCTACACGACGGCGGAGGAGATCGATGCGTTCTGCGACGCGCTCATCGCGGCCGCCGGGCAGCTCGCGCACAGCTGAGCGCACAGGCACATTTTACCCGCGCTGCCGCGCCGCGTCAAGGGCGGGCGCAGGATATGGCGCGCATAATGTTATGTAAACTGATTTTGCATATTGCCCGCGCTATTCACGCGCGCGGCGCTGTTGAAAAGCCTGTTCAAAGTGTGCAAAACCCGCGCTGTACAAGGGCTCCGGCGGCTTCCGGCCTTAATATATTATTCACATTCGACGTGGATAGCGTGTAAATTACGTCTACTTAACATAATTTGTTGACATGTATGAGAATTAGGATATAAAATGGCCCTGCCCCATTTGGGGCAGGGCGCGGCCATATACGGTAGGCGGTCACATCCCCTCCATCCCGGAGGGGACTTCTGCCCCCCTCCAGCGAGAGGGGGTGATGCCCATGTACGTTACATACGCAGAGCTCTTTACCTTCTGCCTTGTAATACTCGGCGTCATAGGCGTTGTACTCAACGCTAAAAAGAAGTAACCGCCGCTGCCTCCCAAAGCTCGGCGATTACTTCAAAGACCAATGAGGGGCTGACCGTTTACCGGCCGCGTCCTTTCTGTACACATTATACCTGCCGCCGCCTGCGTTGTCAAGCGGCGGCTTTTTGATTGCCACGGCGGGGCGCTCAGACGCCCAGGAAACCGCGCAGGTCGAGCGAGAGCTGCTCCGCGCCCTCGCGGTTGAGCGAATAGATGCTGCGCGCGCCGCGCAGTTCAAAGCCCACCAGGCGGGCGTTCAGCAGTATCTGCATGTGGTGCGTCACCGTGGCGGCGGAGAGCCCGGTTATAGAGGCGAGCTCCCCTGCGCTGCGCGGGGCTTCGCGGAGGGCGGCGAGGATGTCGAGACGCTTTTTGTCGGCCATGGCCTTCAGCGAATCCTGGAAGCGGAGCATGGAAAATGCCTCCGAGCGCGTCAGCAGCTGGACGAACAGGCCGGAGATGAACGGCCACGGCCCGTCGCGGCCCTGCTCAACGAGCAGCGCGTCGAGAACGATGGTCATGGTGGAGAAGTGCTCGAGGCCGGGGCGCACGATATACCGCCCGTCGGGCAGCGAGAGGTCCGACGGGCCCTCGAACAGCGCGTCAAGCCCGCCGGCGTCGAGGGCCTCTTTCGTGCGCGCGTACCAGTCGTCGATGAGCGGCGCGGCGAGGGGTAGCTTTTCCCGGTAGAGCTCCTCGCCGCGGCGGAGCACGGAGCCGATCTCCGCTTTTCGCCGCTCCCAGTTGATACAGAGGTCGAGCATGTTCCAGCGGTGGGAGGGCGGCACCTCGCGCTCGTCGAGGCCGGACATCAAGCGCACGAACTCCTCGAGCGTGAGCTCGCGCATATAGCCCTCGTCGCCGGGCGCGAGGGCGGCCGCGTCGTTATATATGAGCGCGGCGAGCTTCTCGCGGCCAAAATCGTGCTCCATCGCCAGGCGCACCAGGGCGGAGGGGGTGGAGAGCGCCTCGTTGGGCGCGCGGTAGTCGCGCCGCAGCACCTCCTCGCTCAGGCCGAGGCCCTTGACGACGTGCCGCTCGATCTCGCGCAGCGGCGTGAACCACTTTTCGCAGGCCGCGCGGCTGAGGCCGAAGCGGCGCGCGTAGTGCTCCGCGGCGTGCTCAATGTCGGCCCAGCCGGGGTCGCGCCCCTCCCCTGGGCCGAGGGCGGCGTCGAGGATGTAGGTCACTTCATAGAGCGCGTCAGGCTCCTTTGTCAAAATGTATTCTTTACCAGCCATCTCAAAGCTCCTTAAACGCCCTCATACGGGTCACGATATAGAACAGCACGGCGCAGCCAAGGCTCAAATAGAACAGGCATTCCGGCACGGACATAAACGCAGCGGCGGCGGAGCACATCAGCGTGCCGGCCGGCGACATGAGCATCAGCAGCGAATTCGTAACGCCCGTCGTGCGCGAGAGGTATTCCTTATCTGTATACATCATGAAGCGCGAGCTGTACAGGGTGTTCAGCACGCCCAGGCAGAGCCCCTCCACAAGGCAGCCGGCGAGCAGCGCCGCGGCGCGCCAGGCGAGCGTGGGCAGCAACAGCAGCGCCGGCATCGCCACGCCCGACAGGGCGAAGGCGAGCCCGGAGACCGTGGCCGTGGTCCTGATGCGGAGCTTTTCCAGCCAGGGCACGATGAGCGCGCCCACCGCCACGCCGCCCACCTGCACCAGCTGCGTGGCGCTCAGCAGCGTGGCGCCGCCGCCGAGGTCGTCAGTGACGAAGGGCGTGTAGAAGGTGTTTACCGGCGTGGCGATGAAGTTCAGGGCCATGCC
>DVOV01000059.1 GCA_018713375.1 Candidatus Scatomorpha stercorigallinarum
GCCGGAAACTTTCCAAGCGCGAGGGCGATCTGAACATGGAGCCGCTGCGCGAGCGCTACACGCCGGAGAAGCTGACCGGGGTGCTGGCGTATCTCTGCGGGCTCATCGACCGGCCGGAGAGCGTCCGGCCGCGGGAGCTGGTTGAGCACTTTGACTGGAACAAAGTCGCCCGGGAGGACGTCATTCTCCCCGATTGGGTCTGAATTTCCGCCGGGCCTTCTCCGCGGCGTGGCGGCCGCGCGTCCTGGCGGAAATAAAGGTGTCGCGCACCTTGTCCTCGGCCATGGAGACGGCCTTCAGCGCCGGCCAGGAGAGCAGGGCGAACACGCCGAGTATCAGCCCGCCGGCGAGGTCGATGCCGGAGAGGGTGAAGAGGTCCTTCAAAAACACCACGCAGAAGGCGAAGCCGGCGGTGAGGAACACCATCAGCGCTTTCCGCAGCAGGTTGTAGGGCCGGCAGGTGCGGTGTACGACCAGCAGGCCCACGACGCCGAGGATGATGGTGCAGATGGTGCCCATCATGCTCTCGGATATCTCGAACACGAGGCAGAACAGGATGACGCCCACGATGAGGAACAGGTCCGTCAGCCCGCCCGGCAGGGCACGGTAGAGCACGTTGGGCAGGAAGCGGCCCTTTATCCGCGTCGTGTTGGGCTCCATGGCGAGCACAAAGCCCGGCATGCCGATGGTGAGGGCGGAGATAAGGCTCATCTGCGAGCTCGTTACCGGATATGGCAGGGAGAAGAACAGCGTGATCAGGGCGAGCGCGAAGGAGAAGATGTTCTTCACGAGGAACAGCGTTGCGGAGCGCTCGATGTTGTTTATGACGCGCCTGCCCTCGGCCACAACGCTGGGCATCGAGGCGAAATTCGAGTCGAGCAGCACGATGTGCGAGACCTGGCTGGCGGCGTCGCTGCCGGAGGCCATGGCGATGGAGCAGTCGGCCTCCTTGAGCGCGAGCACGTCGTTCACGCCGTCGCCCGTCATGGCCACCGTGTGCCCCCGCGCTTTCAGCGCGCGCACGAAGCGCCGCTTCTGGTCGGGCGTCACGCGGCCGAACACGGTGTAGTCCTCGATGGCCGCGGCGATGTCCTCGTCCGTCTGCAATGTGCGCGCATCGACGTATTTTTCCGCTCCGGCGATGCCCGCGCGCTTGGCCACTTCGGAGACGGCCATGGCGTTGTCGCCGGAGATGACCTTGATGGCCACGCCCTGGCTGGCGAAATAGCGGAAGGTCTCCGGCGCCTCTTCGCGCACTTTGTTGGAAAGGAGGATGAGAGCGAGCGGCATCACGAGTTCCGTGACGGGCTTTTCGTCGTCCAGCGAGCCGTCGTAGAGCGCGAGCAGGAGTACGCGGCAGCCCTTGGCGCTGTAGCCGTCGATCAGCTCCTGGTATTTGCCGATGTCCCGACCGAGGAGGATGTCCGGAGCTCCGAGGAGATAGGTCTCGTCCTCGTGGAAGCTGACGCCGCCGTATTTCCTCGCGCTGGAGAAGGGCAGGGCCTTTTCCGCCTTCTGCTTCACCTCGCCGGTGAAGTAGCGGCGCAGGGCGGCCATGGTGTCGTTGTCCGCGCTCATCGCGGCCACGTAGTCGGACATTATGAGCCTTATGTCGTCCTCCACGAAGCGGTCGGGGCAGAGCAGGGCCACGTCCTCCACGGTCATCTTGTTTTCCGTCACGGTGCCGGTCTTGTCCACGCAGAGCACGTCCACGCGCGCGAGGGTCTCGATGCAGCCCATGTCGTGCACGAGAGTTTTTTTCTGTGCCAGGCGCACCACGCCAGCGGCGAGGGCCATGCTGGTCAGCAGATAGAGCCCCTCCGGTATCATGCCTATCAGGGAGGCGACGGTGGCCACAACGCCGTCCTGCACGCTGCGGCCGAGCCAGGCGATCTCCTTCACCGCCATGAGGATGCCGAGGGGGATTACCGCAATTCCGATTATCTGTACGAGCCGGGTGAGCGAGCGCATCATCTCGCTCTGCTGCGGCGGACGGGCGGCCTTGGCCTCCAGCGTCAGGCGGTTGGCGTAGCTGTCCGCGCCCACGCGCGTCAGCCGCGCGCGGCACTCGCCGGAGACTATGAAGCTGCCGCTGAGCAGCTCGGAGCCCGGGATTTTCTTTATTTCGTCCGCCTCGCCGGTGATGAGAGCCTCGTTGGCGGCGCACTCGCCGTCTATCACCACGGCGTCCGCGAAAATCTGGCTCCCGGCGGAGAAAACAACCACGTCGTCGCGCACCATCTCGGCCGTGGGTATCTGCCGCACGCGGCCGTCGCGGACAACGGCGCCCTTCGGCGCGGTGAGGAGGGTGAGCTTGTCGAGCGTTTTTTTGCTGCGCAGCTCCTGCACGATGCCGATGAGGATGTTCGCCACGACCACGCCGAGGAACATGATCTCCTTCACCGCGCCGACAACTACGACACAGGCCGCGAGCAGGAAAAAGAGCATGTTGAAATAGGTGAAGATGTTCGAGCGGATTATCTCGCCCACGGTCTTCCCGGGCGGCTCGATGGGCAGGTTTCCCCAGCCGGCGTCCATGCGCTCCTTCGCCTGCGCCGTGCTCAGGCCCTCGGCGGGCCTCGCCTCGAATACCGCCACGTCCCGCCTGAAGGGGAGTTCCGGCTCTTTTTTCTTTTTAAGCAGTTCCATAAGCGTAATTTTAGCACAGGGCGGGCCAAAGTAACAGTAAATTATTTGTTAATATGGAAGGGACGGAGGAAAAAAGAGAAAATTGCTCGTTCCGTCTTGCATAACGGCAGCGAGTATGGTAATATGACATTTACATAATACCCGGTTGTTACATACTATGAATACCAATGGAAACAATAGGAGGTAGGAAATGAAATCGAGGATGAAAAAGCTCCTGGCCGCGGCGCTGGCGCTCTGCCTGATAGCCGCAATGGTCCCGGGTGCAGCATTGGCGGCAAGTACGCCGACGGGGCCGTTTGAACACTGGAACGTAACAGCGACTGCAAAAGCTTACAGTAACACGCTTAGTGCCGCGTTGAGTGCTATTAAAAACTTCGACGAAGGCAACAAGATTATAACACTTGTTGATGACTATACCATCACAGGCTCAGAAACCTTGCCGGAAGGGGTCAAGTTTGTCGTCAGCGAGGATGCTCAACTTACGATCAGTGGTGCGCTTATTGTCGCGGGCGAATTTGACGTCAACAGCGCGCTGGCGCTCAGCGGCACATTGACGATAAACAGCAACGAAGCAGAAATAAGCAGCATTAGGATCAGCAACAATGGCACACTTGCTGTTAATGGAGAGTTGGAGCTGAATGGTGCCCTGACCGTTGACGACGGCAATGTTACGGTTAATGGCACCCTGAAGCAGTCCGGAGTGCTTAGCGTTGGAGACAACACAGTAACGGTAAGCGCAAACGGTAGGCTCGTGCTGGATGGGACGCTTAACATCGGAAACGGCGGCACTGTAACAGCAAATGGCACGATTGAGAATAATGGCAGCATTGTTTTGGCGTCTGCTGAGCAGATGAATGACATAGCTACCCTTGATGTTAATCAGGCCATGACTGGCAACGGCGACATAAGCTTGGGCAAGAGGGCCACAGCATCTTTCCCTGATGGGCAGTTTCTATCTGGTGAAGTTACCATTGCCGATGAGGCGGTTATAACTGGCAGCAGCGAACTTATCGTGAAAGGCAAAACTACTGTTGAAGCCGGTGGCCAGATTGACGTAACGAATCTTTCAATTGTCAGCGGTTCCGTAAACAATTCAGGTACGATAGCCGCCAGCGTGGAAGTCAATAATGGCGCCTCTCTTACAATTGACGATAAGGACGCCAAAGTTACAGGACAGGTTACTGTCCACGGAACCTTAAACGTCGAGCTTGGCGTGCGCGACGAGTTCACGATGCCCGGCATAAGCGGAAAAGGTACCGTCAATATTACTGGCGGCACAGTTACTATGAGCGCGTACAACTTCGAAGGCACGACGAATGTCAGCAATGGCACGACGTTCATAGTCGGCGGCACAGAGAAAGTCGGCAAGAATTCTATTAATGGTGCTGTTAAGTTTACGGATGAAGGCAGCACGACTGTTATGACCATTAATGGAAATGCTACTGTTAATGGAGTTTATACAGTTCCTTCTTCTGAAAAGCTGGTCGTTGAAGACGGAGCAACTCTTGATGTTGCCAACAACCTGACGGTTGAAGGCCAGCTGGTAGTCGACGGAAATGTTAATATAAACTCCAATCGAAATCTCAAAACAAATAGCCCTCTGACAGGCAACGGCAAGATTTATGTTACTGGCCAGCTCTATAATGCAAACACCTCTGCTGCTGGAAATATAGAAATACAGATAATCGATGATGGTTTGGTTTACAGTCAGACCACAGATTTGGGCGACAATATTCCTAACGGCGAGACAACTGGCGGGGGCAGTGGCTACAGTGCCGTCTGGCAGCGCCGCGAGGGCAGCAACTACAAAATTAAGGTTGTTCCCGGTAATAACGGCGACGTGATCAATCCTCCCAGCTCCGGCGTCTCCGGCACGCAGGTGTCCATCACCGCTTCCCCGGCTGATGGCTATATGGTTGACCAGGACAACACATACTATATGGTGGGCGGGAAGCGCTACGATTCGATCGGCGTGAATAGCAATACCAATGTCTGCACTTTTACCATGCCTGAGAATGAAGTAACCGTTCATATCAACTTCAAAAAGGCCGAGAACACCTCCACCACCACTGAGGGCAACATCACGGTCGTCACCAACCACAATGGCAACGGCACTGTGAACGCAAGCATCAACGGGCGCGTCGTCACCGTCACCGTCCGCGCGAACACCAATTACGTCATCAACACCGTCAGCATCGCCGGCAGGGGCCAGACCGTAGCCACCGACGCCAAGAGCGGCACCTACAGCTACACCGTCCCCGGCACGAGCGACGCCACCGTCGAGGTCTATGTCACCTTCAAGAGCGACGATTTTGAGGTCACCCTCACCAACTACACCTATGACGACGGGCGCATCAGCCTGAGCAGCGGCACGACCACAACCGGCCGCTATGCCGAGGGCAAGCGCGTTTACATCTACGCTTACCCCGACAGGGACTTCTACGTCCGCAGCCTGACCATCACCCGCACCGATAACGGTCAGACCGTGAACTACTACGAGAGCAGTTCCAGCGACGACGTGTTCTACTTCGACATGCCGGCCAGCGACGTCACCGTCAGGGCCTACTTCACCGACGGCGTCTATGAGATCGCCACCGACATCGACGGCAGCGGCCGCCTGACCATCACCGGCGAGGACGGCAACGTAACCGATGTGGCGGAAGAGGGCGAGGAGATCCGCATCACCGCCAGCGCCAACAACAACAACTACCGCCTGGGCGACCTCTATGTCACCTATACCGACTCCGACGACGAGGACCAGGTCATCTACCCCGAGGTCGAGTATAAGAACAACGGCAACGTCGATTACTACTGGTTCGAGATGCCCGAGTACGACGTGGAGATCTACGCCGACTTCGGCGAGGGCGATTACGTCGCCTGGATCGACCGCAGCGACATGAAGAATGGCACCATCCGCGTCAGCCCCAACGTGGCCGATGAGGACGACACCGTCAGCATTTACGTCACGCCCGACACGGGCTATCAGCTGGACGAGCTCATCGTTGAGGACGAGGACGGCCACGACGTGACCACCACTTCCCTCGCCAGCGGCACGCGCTACACCTTCCGTATGCCGGACAGCGACGTGACGGTCACCGCCACCTTCAAGTCCCGCAGCTACAGCAGCAACTTCACCGACGTGCCGCGCTATGAGTGGTACTACGAGGCTGTGTCCTACGTGGCCAGCGAGGGCCTGATGAACGGCGTGAGCACCACGCAGTTCAACCCGAACGGCACCGCCAGCCGCGCGCAGATCGTCACCATCCTGTGGCGTCTGGCCGGCGAGCCCAGCGCCCTCACCGGCGCGTTCACGGACGTGCCCGCGGGGCAGTACTACTCCACCGCCGTGGCTTGGGCCTCCCGCCAGGGCATCGTCACCGGCGTGGGCAACAACCGCTTTGAGCCCAACAGCAACATCACCCGCGAGCAGCTGGCCGTGATACTCTACCGCTACGCGCAGGACGCCGGCTACACCACCAGCGCCAGCGCCAACATCACGGGCTATTATGACTACGCGCGCGTGAATTCCTACGCCCGCACGGCTATGAGCTGGGCGGTCGGCGCCGGCCTCATCACCGGCACCAGCACCACCACGCTCAGCCCGCAGGACACCGCCACCCGCGCCCAGGTGGCCACCATACTGATGCGCTTCTGCGAGAACATCGCGAAGTAAGCTGAAGGCAAAAAACGCCGCCCCCTCGCAGGAGGGGGCGGTTTTTGCGCCGTTTTATTTCGTTTCCCGCTTGCGGCGGCGGACGGCGTCGGAGAGCAGGTATTCTATCTGCCCGTTGATGGAGCGGAAATCCTCCTCCGCCCAGGCGGCAATCTCGTCCCACAGAGTGGGCGAGAGGCGGAGCAGGAGCTGCTTTTTCGCGCCCTCCTTGGCCTTCAGCGCCTTTTCGCGCTGCTTGACCTCCTGCTCGAGGGCAGCGATGCGCGCGAGGCGCGCTTCCAGCTGCGCCTCGCGCTCTTCCGGGCTCATTTTGCGCTCCGCCATCAGTACAACGACCCGCTGTTGACCACGGGCTGCGCGTCGTGGTTGCCGCAGAGCACGACGAGCAGGTTGGAGACCATGGCCGCTTTGCGCTCCTCGTCCAGGAGCACGATCTCATCCTGGCCCAGGCGGTCGATGGCCATTTTCACCATGCCCACGGCGCCGTCCACGATCTTCTGCCGCGCGGCGATGATGGCCGCCGCCTGCTGCCGCTGAAGCATGGCCGCCGCGATCTCCTCGGCGTAGGCGAGGTGGGTGATGCGCACCTCCTCGACCACGATGCCGGCCACCTCAACGCGCTTTTGCAGCTCGCTCTTCATGCTGCCGGCGATTTCCTGGCTGGAGCCGCGCAGGGTCTTTTCCCCGGCGGAGTCGGCGTCCTCATCGTCCATGATGTCGTAGGGGTAGAGGCGCGCCACGTTGCGCACGGTGGAATCCGTCTGGTTGGAGAGGAAGGAGGGGTAGTCCTCCACGTTGAACACGGCCTTGGTGGGGTCGGCCACGCGCCAGATGACCACCGCGCCGATGATGATGGGGTTGCCCAGCACGTCGTTGACTTTCTGCCGGCCGTTGTCCAGCGTCATCGTCTTGAGGGAGATGCGCTGGCGGGTGGTTATGATCTGCGTGGTGGAACTGGGGTTGCCGCCAACTTCCTTTTCCTTTTTGGCCTTCTCGGCTGCCGCCTTGTCATAGGCGGGGCAGACGGAGCTGCAAAAGGGGTTTACGAAGTAGTAGCCTGCCTTGCTGATGGTGCCGTGGTATTCGCCGAACAGCGTCAGCACCAGCGCCTCGTTGGGCCGCACGGCCTTCAGGCCCGCCAGGACGATGAAAAAGGCCACGAACATGGCGATGCCGAGCACGAGCAGCAGCACGGCCGGGAAGGCGACTTCGTTCTCAAACAGCGCGACGGAAAGTACCATCATCAGGATGCTGACGATGAGCATGGCGAGGTCGAGCAGCAGCACGGGGATGCCCTTGTGCGGCGACAGCTCCCGCGCGGCGACTTCGGTGCGTTCTTCATTCATAGCTTTGGCCTCCCTGATATTGATTTGATATCACATATATATCATACCACGGGCGGCCCTGTCAATACCCGGATGCAAAAAAACGCCCCGCTCGCAAGCGGGGCGCTGTCGCTCAGGAGGCGGAAGCGGAGGACGACGAGGCGGCCGTGCTGTCGGCCAGGTCGCTGCTGTCGGGCGGGAAGAACTCCTCGATGGGGAAGCGTATCTGCGAGAAAACGGTGCAGGGATCGTCCTGCGTGGAGCACTGGCAGTCCTTTTCCGGCACGCAGTAGTCATAGGCCGGGATGAGGAGCTGGGTGTCGCGCTCCAGGCGGATGATGGAGAACTGGCCGAGCGTGACGTAGAGCCTGCGCCCGGTGTCGGAGGTGACGAGCGCTTCGCCGAAGCGGGCGGTGATGTCCGCCGGTATCTCGCGCCCTTCGCCGCAGGGGCAGACGCAGCAGTCGGAGGGGTCCACCAGCTTCAGGTGCAGCGCGATGGGGTCCACCGACTCCACCACCGCCGTGGGCAGGCCGTCGGCCTCGCAGCCGTAGTCGCAGGGGTCGGAGTTGAAGGTCTTTACGCCCGCGCCGGAGCCGTAAAGCATTACGCGCTTGTCGAAGATGGCGAGGCCGGTGATGGGGTTAGCGCCGGGGAAGGTCTCGCCGTTTATCTTGTAGAAATAGGTCACGTCCACGGTGTAATAGCCCTTGTTGAAGGTGATGGGCTCCACGCTGACCTCCACGTAGAGCAGCTCCGCGGACTTGGGCCGCACGCTGAAGGCCGCGTCTATGTAGGCCTGCGAGCCGACCGTGGGATAGACCCGGAGGTCCTCTATGCAGTCTTTATCCCTGCACGAATCAAAGATCTTCTTCGTGTGGATGCAGACGGCCTCCCGGATGCAGGCCGTGCCGTCCACCGGGCCGGGCAAAACCCTGTCTGCCATGTTGTTTCCTCCTCATGGATGATTTGAAGGCGTACTTCAGTATCAGTGTATGCGCAGCGGCACGGCATGTGCCACGGCGCGCGAAAGTTTGGGCTGTACCGGCGGGGAAAACTGTGCTATACTATGCGCAGAAATGCAAGGAGGGCCGGAAATGGATAGCTTTGGCTTCATCCACGGCGAGCTGGATATCAAGATACTCATACTCTATGTCCTCCGCCGCCTGCCCGCGCCGGTCGATGGGCAGACGCTCTATGAGCTCTGCTGCGTGGACACGGGCGTGGGCTGGTTCGACTACAGCGACTGCCTGGCGGACCTGGCCGAGCGCGGCCTGGTGGAGGAGCTCAGCGGCGAGCGCTATATCATCACGGACAAGGGCCGCACCCACGGCGAGGTGGCGGAGACCAGCCTGCCCTATTCCGTGCGCGCCAAGGCCGCGCGGCTGATACGCCCGGTGGCGGAAAAGCTGGCGCGCGAGGCGATGATCGGCGCCGCGCACGAGGAGACGGACGGCGGCGTCATCGTCAGCCTCTCGCTGGCGGACGGCAAGGGCGAGCTGCTCTCGCTGCGGCTGCTGGTGCCGGACGGCGACATCGCCGAGGGCATGGAGAAGGCCTTCCGCCGGGACGCGGAGGGCATCTACCAGCAGATCGTCGAGCTGTTCGCGGGCCGATAAAGATAAAAGGAAGGTCGATCGACATGCACACTTACATCCCCGAGGGCTATAAGAGCCTGCTTTCCGTATACGACACACAGAAGGCCATCGGCCTCATGAAGCGCCTTTTTGAGGACACCTTCGCCCCGGCGTTGAACCTCTTCCGCGTCTCTGCGCCGCTCTTTGTGGATGGGGACAGCGGCCTCAACGACAACCTCAACGGCTATGAGCGCCCGGTGAGCTTTGACATACTGCACACGGGGGCGCACGCGCAGGTGGTGCAGTCGCTGGCCAAGTGGAAGCGCCTGGCGCTCAAGCGCTATGATTTCTACCCCGGGAAGGGCATATATACGGACATGAACGCCATCCGCCGCGATGAGGACGAGCTGGACAACCTGCACTCCGTCTATGTGGACCAGTGGGACTGGGAAAAGGTGATACTGCCGGAGGAGCGCAAGCTGGACTTCCTCAAGAGCACCGTGCTCGACATCGTGGACGCCCTCTGCGACACGCAGGAGACGCTGACGGCCATCTATCCCGCGCTCTCCGCCGTGGACAGGATAAGCCGCGACGTGAGCTTCGTCACCGCCCAGGAGCTGGAGGACATGTGGCCGGAGCTGACGCCCAAGGAGCGCGAGAACCGCTATGTGAAGGTGCACCCGACGGCGTTCATCATCGGCATCGGCGCGCCGCTGCGCTCGGGCAGGCCGCACGACGGGCGCTCGCCGGACTATGACGACTGGACGCTGAACGGCGACATCCTGGTCTGGAACTCGCTGCTGGGCTGTGCTTTCGAGCTCTCCAGCATGGGCATCCGCGTGGACCCGGCGGCGCTCGACCGCCAGCTCGCCGCCGCCCACTGCGACGACCGGCGGGAGCTGATGTACCACAGGATGCTTTTGAACGGCGAGCTGCCGCAGACCATCGGCGGCGGCATCGGCCAGTCGCGCCTTTCGATGCTGATGCTGGGCAAGGCGCACATCGGCGAGGTGCAGGCCTCCATCTGGGACGAGGAGACGGTGGAGAAATGCCGTGAGGCCGGCGTCATGCTGCTGTAAAGGGCGCTTTTATGCCGCGCCGGCGAGCAGGAAACCGTTTCGGTTTCCTGCTTTTTTTACCCGACGCCGGAAAAAGCGGCCCACGCTCCCATACGCCGCCATGCCGTCTCTTTGGCCTGAAAACCGTCCGGAGCAGCGGGAAAGCTGTTTTCCGAATACGGACGGCATAGATCCCCGGGCTGCGCCCGGGGATATTTTCCGGAAAAATTTTTTATGTTTCGGGGAACCTTTTGCCTGTAGCGCAGTCATAAGCCCGCGGCTCTGCCGCGAATGTTAAGACATAGGAGAATGAAAAAATGAAACGTACCATCGCTATCGCCCTTGCCGCCATGATGGCGCTCGCCCTCTTCGCCGCCTGCGGCTCCGAGCCCGCCGCCGAAGAGACCGAGACCCCCAGCGCCGCGCCCGAGCTGACCGCCGAAGAGCGCGCCGAGCTCTACGCCAACGCCATCACCTCCGCCCGCAGCGACGAGGATAACGAGGCCTACGGCGTGATGAAGACCGGCGACGAGATCGGCGAGATGTATTACCAGTTGCTGGGCTTCACCGCCGAGGACGCCGAGGCCATGGCAATGTCTGTGTCCCTCATCAACGTCAAGGCGTATGGCATAGCCGTCATCAAGCCTGCCGAGGGCAGCGAAGAGGCCGTCCGCAGCGGCCTGGAGAACTTCATCAGCAGCCAGCAGGCGAGCTTTGAGCACTATCTGGCCGACCAGTACGAGGTGGCCCTGAACGCCAAGCTGGAGACGCTCGACGACGGCACCATCGTGATGGTCATGTGCGAGGGCCAGGACGAGGTGTTCGACGCCATCGTGTCCGCCATCGAAGCTGCGTAAGCACTTGGCAAATCGCTCCGGCTGTGTTATCCTTTAGCAGGACATAAGGAGGTCGTAGCATGGCCGGAGAGACAAAGAAATACAGCGGCGAGCCGCTGAAGCTGGAGATGCCGATGCGCATCCTGAAGGCGCTGCACAGCGCCACGGCTCCGGGGGACATGACGAGCGCCGAGCTGGAAAAGCAGCGGCGCAGCCAGGAGCTCCTCGGGCAGCTCGCCGCTCCCATGTCCGGGCTCAGCTGGGAGGAATTTTCCCTTTCCGGGATGAAGGCCGCCTGGATGCGCCTGGAGCGGCCGCACCGGCACGCGCGCTGCGTGCTCTACTGCCACGGCGGCGGCTACACCAGCGGCAACCTCGGCTATTCGCGCGTCCTGGCCTCCAAGCTCGTGCGCTCCACGGGCCTGGACACGCTGAGCTTTGAATACCGCCTGGCGCCCGAGCACCCCTATCCGGCCGCGCTGGAGGACGCCTTCCGCGCCTGGGACCACCTGATGTACCTCGGCTACGGGGCGAAGGACGTGGTGCTGGCGGGGGACTCCGCCGGCGGGAACATGGCGCTGGTGCTCTGCCTGGCGCTGCGCCGCGCGGGGAGGATGCTGCCCGGCGCGCTGCTGCTGATGTCCCCCTGGACGGACATGACGTCCTCGGGCGCTTCCTACAGCGAACGCGCGGAGGCCGACCCCATCCTGACGAACGAGTATATACAAGCCGTGCGCGAGGCCTACGCGCCCGGCGCGGACTATTCACGGCCGGAATTCTCGCCGCTCTTCGGCGATTTTTCCGCCTTCCCGCCCGCGCTCATCCAGGTGGGCACGCACGAGATACTGTACTCGGACTCCGAACGCCTGGCGGAGCGCATGAAGGCGGCCGGGTGCTACTGCCGGCTCGAGGTGTGGGAGAACATGTGGCACGTTTTCCAGATGGCCCCCGCGAAGAAGTCCGCCGCGGCCATGGAGAGCATGGCGCACTTCCTGCTCGAGGTGCTCTGATACCCCCGGTGTAGTACGGAAATAATTTTAGAAATTTTGCGGAATTTTCCCTTTCCCGGGCTTTCTTGATGCAACTTTGATGCAATCGTGGTATATTATCAGCGATGGGGGGTGTGTACCTTGAGTACGATTCTCATCGTTGAGGACGAAAAACCGATCAATGACCTGATAAATATGAACCTCACGCAGGCCGGATACGCCTGCGTATGCGCGTATGACGGGGTAGCAGCCGCCAATCTGCTGGAGCGCGAGCGCTTCGACCTGGTGCTGCTGGACATCATGCTCCCGGGCATCGACGGCTATGAGCTGCTCGACTACATAAAGCCCACGGAGACGCCCGTCATCTTCATCACCGCCAAGGGCAGCATGCAGGACAAGGTGCGCGGCCTGCGCCTGGGCGCGGACGATTACCTGGTAAAGCCCTTTGAGATCGTGGAGCTGCTCGCGCGCGTGGAGGCCGTGCTGCGCCGCGCGGGGAAGGGGCAGGAGGAGCTGTTCATCGACGGGCTGCGCATCGACACCCGCTCGCGCACCGTGTTCCGCGGCAGCCGCGAGATCAGCCTGACGATGAAGGAGTTCGACCTGCTGCTGCTCTTCGTGCGCAACCGCAACATCGCCCTGTTCCGCGAGACGATATACGAGCGCGTCTGGGACAGCGAATATATGGGAGATTCCCGCACCGTTGACCTCCACGTGCAGCGCCTGCGCAAAAAGCTGCACTGGGAGGACAAGCTGAAGGCCGTATACAAGGTGGGATACAGACTTGAGATTTAAGACCTCTCTGGAAGGCTTCCCCGTACACCTGCTGCTGATGTCCGGCTGCACCATCGCCGTGGCCATCTGCGCCGCGGCCTGCGTTGGCTATGCCACCGGCACGCTCAGCGTCAGCTACGCGGGGTACCTGGCCTTCATGCTCGGCGCTTCCGCCATTGGCGGGCTGCTGCTGGCCTATTCCGCCTGGCTGCACAGCGGCCGCGAGCGGCGGGAGCTGGAGCGCTACCGCGCGCAGGCGGAGGCCATGGGCGCGGAGATAAAAAACCTTGAGGACGCCGCCGGGCGGCGCGAGGAGTTCATCGCCTCCTTCGCACACGAGCTGAAAACGCCGCTGACGGCCATCATCGGCTATGCGGACATGCTGCGCTCGATGGAGCTCTCGCCCAAGAACCGCTTCACTGCGGCGGGCTACATATTTTCCGAGGGCAAGCGGCTGGAGGCGCTGTCGCTGAAGCTGCTGGACCTGATCGTCGCCGGCAAGCAGGGCGTGGAGCGCAGGCGCTTCGACGCGCCGTACCTCATCCGCGAGGTGGCGGCCGTGGCTGTGCCCTCGCTGGCGGCGGACGGCATGAAGCTGGACATGCACTGGGAGCCGGGCGAGGTGGAGATCGAGCCCGACCTCTTCAAAACGCTGCTGATAAACCTCATCGACAACGCGCGCAAGGCCAGCCGCCGCGGGCAGAGCGTGGAGCTCTCCGGCCGCCGGGAGGACGGCGGC
This sequence comes from Candidatus Scatomorpha stercorigallinarum, assembly GCA_018713375.1. The sequence goes on from DVOV01000059.1 coordinate 13,621, forward strand.
TACGCCTTTTACGTCACCGACCACGGGCGCGGGATGCGCCGCGAGGACCTCGACAAGATAACCGAGCCCTTTTACATGATAGACAAGTCGCGCTCCCGCGCGCAGAACGGCGCCGGGCTGGGCCTGGCGCTTTGCCAGCGCATCGCCGAGCTGCACGGCACCAGGCTCGAATACGAGAGCGAGCCCGGCAAGGGCACCACGGTGCGCGTGCTGCTCGCGGACGGTGAGCCGTGAGGGCGCGCGGCCGGGGCGCCGGGGCCTATATCATCGCGGCGCTGGTGATGCTCGCCTGCGCGCTGCTGCCGCTGCTCTTTATGCCGCGCTCGCAGGCGCCGCTGCCCTACGGCGAGGCTGAGCAGCTGGGCACGACCCGCAGCCAGAGGGCGGAGCTCTTCACGCGCTATTTCACGGACGGCGAGCTGGAGCGGCGCGGTTTTGAGCCCACGATGGACGAGCGCGAGGGCGTCATCGCCTGCCGCGCGCTGGCGAACAGCGTGCTCACGGGCCTCTGCGCGGACAGTACGCTGCCGGAGCCGGCGGACGCGCAGATAAGCTACTTCTCCGTCGCCGACGGGGAGGCGGAGATCCGCGTGATGGAGTTCAACCAGCGCTGGACGGGGGACTGGAGCAACTGGTTTTCCATCCACATCGACCTGGACACGCAGGAGGTCTACCGCGCGTATATCAGCGAGCAGTGCCTGAAGAACGTTGAGGACTACAGCCTGCCGCTGCCGCGCGCGGCGGACACGGCGGAGCGCTGGTTCTCGCTGCTCGGCTGCGAGGGCGGGGCGGCCGGCGCGGACGCCGAAGACCCGCTGCCGGCGGAGACGACGGACTACGCGCAGTCCATGGAGACCGACTTCGGCATATATTACAGCGCCACGGAGGGGGAGGCGCTGCGCTACATGGTGCACCTGAAGTACTATGCGGACGAGTACCCCTCGCTTATCAGAGACATGATGTTCACATTGCAGTGAGGTGGGAGAGGGATGAAAACACAGGCCATTGCGGGTCTCATAATGCTCATATTCGTCATGCTCACGCTGCTCTCGGCGAGCTGGATGGCCGTCGGTACGGACGGCCGGGAGGGCGACCCGCTCTCCGCCGCCGCGGCGGCAGAGGCGGCGGCCGCCGCCGTCAGCTCACAGCCCGAGGATGACGCGGCGGCAACGCCGTCCATGCCGGCATTTGACCGCACAGACTGGCGGCTGCGCCTGGTGAACGCCAATTACGAGCTGCCGGCGGACTTCGCCGTGGAGACGGCGGACGTGGAGGGCTACCTCTTCGACGCGCGGGCGGCGGACGCCCTGCAGTCCATGCTGGACGGCGGGCGCGCGGCCGGCGTGGACCTCATCCTCACCTCCGCCTACCGTACATACGACTACCAGCAGGGGCTTTTCCAGAACAAGGTGCAGCGCGTGATGGCCGAGCGGGGCATATCGCAGGCGGAGGCCGAGCCCATCGCCGCCGAGGAAGTGGCGCGCCCGGGGATGAGCGAGCACTGCCTGGGGTTGGCGGTTGACATAATAACGAGCGACTACACCACGCTTGACTATGGCTTCGCCCAGACGGACGCCGCCAAGTGGCTCTATGAGCACTGCGCGGAATACGGCTTCATCCTCCGCTATCCGGAGGACAAGACGGACATCACCGGCATCATCTATGAGCCCTGGCACTTCCGCTATGTGGGCGAGGAGGCCGCGGCATACATCATGGAAAACGGCCTCACGCTGGAGGAGTTCCTCGGCGTTGCATAAGGGGTCTTGACAAAAGCCTCCTACAGTTGTAGTATAATGTATACTACAACTGTAGGAGGTATTTTTATGCGCCTTACGGACGCCGAATGGGCGGTGCTGGATGCGCTGTGGGATGCCGGCGAGGCCGCGCTGGGGGATATCGCTGCCCGGCTGAAGGACGAGCGCGGCTGGAACAAGAACACAGCCTACACTTATCTTACGCGCATGGCGGCCAAGGGCCTGGTGGGCATCGACCGCGAGCGGGAAAAGCCCTACAGCGCGGCGGTGACGCGCGAGGACTGCGCCCGTGCGGAGCGCGGCGAGCTGCTCGAACGGGTGTATAACGGTGCGGCGGGCGACCTGATAGCCGCTTTTTTGAAGGAGTCGCACATCTCCCGCGAGGAGGCCGCGCGGCTGCGCCGCCTGCTCGACGAGATGGAGGTGTAGCGCGTGGGGAATATATGGGAGTTCCTCTATCAGACGCTGACGGTGTCCATCGTGGCGGCAGCTCTGCTGTTTATCAAGTGGCTGCTGCGCGACAAGCTCTCGCCGCGCTGGCAGTACGGCGTATGGGCCGTGCTGGCGCTGAGGGCGCTGCTGCCGGCCTCGACGGCGAGGGGCGTTGTCCCGCCGCTTGCGCTGGGGGTGGAGACGCTGAAGAGCGCCGTGGAGCTGGGGCTCGGCTCGGCCTACAGCGGTGCGTTCGAGCCCATACGGCTGCGCCATGTCCTGCCCTGGATAGACGCCGCGCCGGCGAGCGCGACGGACTGGCTGTTCATCGCCTACGCCGCCGGGGTGCTGCTCACGCTGGCCTGGTACGCCCTGCGCTACGCGCGATTGCGTTCGCTGCTGCGGCGAGGCTCGGCGGCGGGGGCGGAGGCGCAGGCGGCCGTTGCGGCAGCGGCGGGGAAATACGGCCTGCAGCCCTGCCCGGCGGTGGCTGTGCCGGGGCTGAAAACGGCCTTCGTCTGTGGTGTTTTCCGCCCTGTGCTGGCGGTGCCGGCGGAGGGCGCGCCGGACGAAAAGGTGATACTGCACGAGCTGCTGCACCTGAAGCACCGCGACGCGCTGCAAAACGTGTTCTGGTGTTTCCTGCGCGCGCTGCACTGGTGCGACCCCTTCATGCAGTACGTTTTCGACCGCGTGGGGAACGACATGGAGTCGCTCTGCGACCAGCGGGTGCTGGAACGGCTGGAGGGCGAGGAGCGGCGCGAATACGGCGGCATATTGCTCGAAATGGCGAGCCGCGCCT
>DVOV01000060.1 GCA_018713375.1 Candidatus Scatomorpha stercorigallinarum
GCAGTCAAAATTATGAGAGGTGATGCTCATGCCTTTTAAGTATTACGGCGGCGTTCACCCGGAATACGAAAAAACTGCCGCCAAGTCGCCTGTGCGCCCCATCGCCCCGCCCAAAGAGGTGGTGCTGCCGATGGTCCAGCACATAGGCGCCCCGAACCAGCCCGTCGTCAAGGTGGGCGACACTGTGAAGATGGGCCAGCTCATCGGCGCGACTGACGCGCCGATTTCCGCGCCTGTCCACGCTTCGGTCTCCGGCAAGGTCGTCGCCGTGGAGCCGCGCCGCCACATGCTGGGCGACATGGTGATGTCCGTGGTGATCGAGAACGACTTCCAGGACACCCCCTGCGAGGACATGAAGCCGCTCACGCCCGAGCAGCTCAAGGATCCGGACGCCATCATCGCCCGCATCCGAGAGGCCGGCGTTACCGGAATGGGCGGCGCCATGTTCCCAACGGCGTTCAAGATTTCCAGCGGCCGCGGCAAGGTGGACACGCTCATCATCAACGGCGCGGAGTGCGAGCCCTATCTCTGCGGCGACCACCGCACCATGCTCGAGCACCCGGAGGAGCTGCTGAAGGGTATCGAGCTCGTGCGCATAGCCCAGGGCGTGGACAAGTGCTACTACGGCATCGAGAAGAACAAGCAGGACGCCATCGACCTGCTCAGCAGCCTCGATCCCGCGAAGTACGGCATCGAGATCGTACCGGAGGAGGTCAAATATCCCCAGGGCGCGGAGAAGATGCAGGTGAAGGTCAACACCGACCGCGAGGTCAAGCCCGGCGGGCTGCCCAGCGGCGTGGGCTGCAACGTCGTGTCTACATACACGGCCTACACCATCTACCGCGCGTGCTACGAGGGCGTGCCCGCCATCGAGCGCGTCGTCACCGTGGCCGGCAGCGGCATAAAGGAGCCGCAGAACCTGCTCGTGCGCTACGGCACGCCGCTGGAGCACATCTTCAACGAGGCCGGCGGCTTCGTGGGGAACGTGCAGCGCATCTGCATGGGCGGGCCGATGATGGGCATCTGCGTGGCGGACATCTCCGCCGGCAGCGTCAAGGGCGCCAGCGGCCTGCTGGTGTTCACCGAGCAGGAGGACCGCGACATCGCGGACCCCGTCTGCATCCGCTGCGGCAACTGCATCGCCCACTGCCCGATGAAGCTCGAGCCCATTTACATGTACATGTACGTGAAGAAGGGCGACTACAAGAAAATGGAGGAGTACCACGTGATGGACTGCTTCGAGTGCGGCTCCTGCTCCTGGGGATGTCCCGGCAGGCTGCCGCTGACGCACACCTTCAAGGTGGGCAAGGCGATGCTCAACGCCAAGCGCGCCGAAGAGAAGGCGCGCGCTGAAGCGGCCCGCGTGAACGCCGCGGCCGCGGCCGGAAAGGAGGCGAGGGCGTAATGGAGGAGAAAAAGCTCTTCAAAGTCTCGTCCAACCCCCTGGTGAGGACGAAGAGGGACACCACGAGCATCATGCTCGACGTGATCATCGCCCTCATCCCCGCGCTGGCCGTCGGTACATACATGTTCGGCATCAAGGTCGTGCTGCTGCTGGCGGTGAACGTGTTCGCCTGCGTGTTCTTCGAGTGGGGCTACCGCAAGCTGCTGAAAAAGCCGCAGAGCGTGGGCGACCTCTCCGCCGTGGTCACCGGCTTCCTGCTCACCTGCGTGCTGCCCAGCGAGGCCACCTGGTGGATGGGCGTCATCGGCTCCTTCTTCGCCATAGTGGTGGTGAAGCAGCTCTACGGCGGCATCGGCAAGAACTTCCTCAACCCCGCCCTCGCGGGCAGGGCCTTCCTCACGGCGGGCTACGCCGCCGTCATGACCAGCTGGGCCGTGCCCACCACGCTCGCCGGCGTCGTGGACGGCGCCACCATGGCCACCCCGCTCAGCTACCTCAAGGCCGGCGAGGCGCTGCCCGAGTACTTTGACCTCACGTCTCTGTTCCTCGGCGGCGTGCCCGGCAGCATCGGCGAGATCAGCGCCCTGGCGCTGCTCGCCGGCGCGGCCTACCTGCTCATCCGCAAGGTCATCACCTGGCGCATCCCCACCGCCTTCATCGGCACGGTGGCCGTGCTCTGCCTAGTGTTCGGCAAGAGCGGCTACGGCCGCATCGACTGGACGGTGTACAACCTCCTCTCCGGCGGATTGCTGCTCGGCGCGTTCTTCATGGCCACGGATTACTCCACCAGCCCGGTGACGCTCAGGGGCCAGCTGCTCTTCGGCGTGGGCTGCGGCGCGCTGACCGTGCTGATACGCTACTTCGGCTCCTACCCCGAGGGCGTCAGCTACGCCATCCTCATCATGAACTGCTGCGCCTGGGCCATCGACCGCGTCACTCGCGGCCGCCAGTTCGGCGTCACGGCCGAGGACGTGAAGGCCGCTAGGCAGGCCAAAAAAGAGGCCAAGAAAAAGGAAAAGGAGGCGGCGTCGGCATGACTGAGACCAAAAAAGCGCCCAACCAGATCGTCCGGCTCGCGCTGATACTTTTCGTGGTGTCCGCCCTCACCTCCGGCGTGCTGGGCCTGGTGAACTACTTCACCAAGGACATCATCGCGCAGAGGCAGGCCGAGGCAAGGGCCGAGGCCTATCAGGCCGTGCTGCCCTATGACGGCGAATACGAGACCGTGGCCTTCGACGAGGCCGCCTGGGAGACGGTGGACGCCATCTCCAAGGCCGGCGACGAGGGCTGGGTCGTCGAGCTCACCTTCTCCGGCGCGCAGAGCTCCATCACCGCCGCCTTCGGCGTCGGCACCGACTACGCCATCACCGGCGCCAGCGTCATCGACCACGCGGAGACGAGCGGCCTCGGCGCCAAGATAACGGAAGAGGAATTCACCGACAGCTTCATCGGCCAGACCGAGGGCATGGCGGTGACCAAGGACGGCGGCACCGTGGACTCCATCACCGCCGCCACGATATCCTCCAGGGCCATGGCCAACGCGGCCAACACCGCCATCGCCGCCGTCAAGGCGCTGGGTTAAAGGGGGGCGTGAAATGAATCTCAAACAACAGTTCAAAGAGGGCCTCATCACCAACAACCCGGTGCTCGTGCAGCGTATCGGCATGTGCTCCACCATGGCCATCACCACCACGCTGTTCAACGGCATCGGCATGGGCCTCTCGGTCCTCATCATCCTCACCTGCTGCAACGTGTGCATCTCCGCGCTGCGCAAGGCCATACCGAACGACATCCGCCTGGCAATATTCGTCGTCGTCATCGCCGGCTTCGTCACCATCGTGGACCTGCTGCTGCAGGCCTTCATCCCCGCGCTGAGCTCCTCGCTGGGCGTGTTCATCCCGCTCATCGTCGTCAACTGCATCATCATCGGCCGCGCGGAGGCCTTCTGCCAGCACGAGCCCATCGGCCCCAGCTTCTTTGACGGCATCTTCCAGGGCTTCGGCTACACGGTCGTGCTCGTCCTGATGTGCCTGATCCGCGAGCTGCTCGGCTCCGGCACCTTCGGCACCGGCATCTTCGAGATCGTCAACGGCGCGCTGAGCGTCTCGTTCGACGGCTCCGCCGCCGGCATCCGCATCTTCCCCGAGGAGTTCGGGGCCACCATCCTCATCATGCCCTTCGGCGGCTTCCTCACGCTGGCCTGCCTGCTGGCGGCCATGCAGTACGCCCTGCGCAAGAGCGCGGAGAAGAAGGAAGCGGCCGCGCGCGCGGCCAAGGTGGAGATCCCCGCGGTAAAGGAGGCTGAGGAAAATGCTTGATTCCGTGTTCACCATCGCGCTGGGCGCGATACTGATCAACAACTTCATCTTCTCGCAGTTCCTCGGCTGCTGCCCCTTCCTCGGCTGCTCGACCAAGATCGACACCGCCGTCGGCATGGGCATCGCGGTCACCTTCGTCATGGGCCTCTCCTCGGCCATCTGCTACCTGGTCAACAGCCTGCTGGTGAGCCTTGACCTGGGCTACATGAGCACCCTGGCCTTCATCCTGGTCATCGCCGTGCTCGTGCAGTTCGTGGAGATGTTCCTTAAGAAGTCCATCCCCTCGCTCTACACCGCGCTCGGCATCTACCTGCCCCTCATCACCACCAACTGCGCCGTGCTCGGCGTGGTGCTGCTGAACGTGCAGAACAACTACAACTTCATCGAGAGCGTCGTCTACGGCATCACCGGCGGCCTCGGCTTCATGCTGGCCATCGTGCTGTTCGCCTCCGTGCGCGACCGCCTCCAGTTCGCGGAGTATCCCGAGAGCTTCGAGGGCTTCCCCATAGCGCTCACCACCGCCGGCTTGCTGGCGCTGGCCTTCATGGGCTTCTCCGGCATGCAGATCGGTTAAGGGGGGCGCGGATATGCTTAACGTACTGTACGCGATTCTGGTGCTGGGCGTGATGGGCGCCATTTTCGGCGGCCTGCTCGCCTTTGCGGCCAAGATATTCTACGTCGAACAGGACCCGCGCATCGAAGAGGTGCGCGCCGCCCTGGCGGGCGCCAACTGCGGCGGCTGCGGCTACGCCGGCTGCGACGCCTACGCCGCGGCGGTGGTCGCCGGCGAGGCTCCCCCCGACAAATGCGGCCCCGGCGGGGCCAAGGCCGCGGCCGCGGTGGCCGCCGTCATGGGCCTGGACGCCGTGGCGTCCGTCAAATACGTGGCCTACGTCCCCTGCTCCGGCAGCTGCGGCACGGCCAAAGACTTCTTCGAGTACGAGGGCCCGGCGGACTGCGTGGCCGCCATGCGCTTCGGCAACAAGGGCCCCAAGGCCTGCCAGTTCAGCTGCATCGGCTTCGGCAACTGCGTCCGCGCCTGCCAGTTTGACGCGATGCACATCGAAAACGGCGTCGCCGTCGTCGACCGCGAGAAGTGCACCTCATGTATGGCCTGCGCCTCCGCCTGCCCCAAGCAGATTATCCAGAAGGTGCCCTACGAGCAGCGCGTGCTCGTCGGCTGCCGCTCG
>DVOV01000061.1 GCA_018713375.1 Candidatus Scatomorpha stercorigallinarum
AGCGGAGGCGCTGCCCTCCGGTCATTTTCATAAAAAGCGGGGCCGGAGAATTGAAAACATAGCAATCCATGCCGTTGCGCGATCCCCTCGCTTCCGCTTTCCGGTTATAGCTCACCATCTGCCCCTCTTCCGTAAAGCTGAGCCCTATATACCGCTGCCGGATCTGTGAGCGTATCACCAGGTCTTTGGGAAATACGACATCGGCCGAAGCTACGCAAAACCCATGCAGGTCTCCCCAAAACCGGACATAAGACGTCGCGTCAAAAAAACTGAACAGGGTGCAGTTCCCGGTCTCTTTCCGCTCAGCCCCCAAAGAGCCGTAAAACAATATCGTTTCGTCTACATCGTGGATCGTGATCATCTGGCGCTGACCTCTATATCGAAATGGCACGCGGGCTCCTGTTTTGGCACGGTTTGCAATTAGTCATGCCTAACCCATTGGATAGAGTATACCAGAGAAAACGCCAGAAATCAAGGCTTTCCTGAACATTGCCGGTCAATGGCGCCGCCCTCCGGGTATGGCCGCTGCACTTGACAGGGAAAGGGCTTTTCCGCATAATAGGCGCTGGTTAGACATTACTAACCAATGGCGGTGCCGCCTTCGCGCTCTTTATCCTGTTTAAAGATGGAGAAGAAGAAAACATGAAAGAGGCAACAAAAAACATTGTTCTGCGGGTATTTCAGACCGCACAGTGCAGTTCTGCCCGGTATATATGGGGCCTGGCCTGCTCCGCTGTCAGCATATTGCTGTCGGGCCTTCCGTTCTATACGGTCTATCGGATCGTCCGCATCTTTCTGGAAGCGTCCTTAAACGATACGGCTGTAGACGTATCCGCTGCATGGCTGTGGGCGGGTATCACGGTGGCAGGCATCGTCGTTGGCATCGCGCTCTCGATCGCCGGCAGCTTCATCTGCCACTCCTGCGCCTTCCATGCGCTCTATGGCCTGCGTATGCGTATCCTCGATCACATGGGCAGGCTGGACCTGGGCTTCTTCACGGGCGGGCAGTCCGGCGCAGTACAAAAGGCCATGAGCGACAACATCGAGAAAATGGAAAGCATTATTGCCCACGATGTATCAAACCTCATTGGCGCCGGCCTTTTGCTGGTCTCCCTGTCGGCGCTGCTGTTCTCCATCAATGTACCGCTCGCCTTGACGATCGTTGCCGCGTTGGCGCTTGCGTTCATCATTCAGTTTTCGGCTTTTGGCGGGAAGCGGGGGCAGAAGATCTGGACGGATCTCAACCGCTCATCTACGGAAATGGACGCGGCATTTTCAGAGTATGTGTCCGGGATGGAAGAAGAAAAGATCTTTGGCAGGCCGGAGGCCGCGGCTTTGCGGCTGACCAGCCTGATAGAAAAGAATCGAAAAAGCCTGATGGCCTACCTGAAACGGGTGACGCCCATTTACGGCGCCTACAAGACCATCACGCTCTCTGTGCCGGCCTTCCTTTTAGCCGTGGGGTGTGTCCTGCTGTATCTGGACCCCGGCGACCACGGCCTGATGATGGAGCTGCTGATGTTCCTGATCGTCGGCCCGGCGGTGATCAGCCCGCTGATGGAACTGGTGGAGTTTGGAGCGGACCTGCGGGACCTGGCCGTGCGGATGGACCAGATCGAGGGCGTTATGAAGATGGAGCCGGTAGCGGAAGGCGCGTGCGGCGCCCCGCCGGGCCCTGCGGAGCTTGCGTTCAAGGACGTGAGTTTTTCCTATCAGAATGCGGCGGACCCCCTGCGGCGCATGGCGCTGGAACATGTCACGATGCGCATCCCGGCAGGTTCCTTCGCGGCCCTAGTCGGCCCCTCGGGCGGCGGGAAATCGACGGCCGGGCAGCTGCTGGCGAGGTTCTGGGATGTGGAGAGCGGGAGTATCTGCATTGGAGGAAAGGATATACGGGACTATTCCACCAAGGCCCTTATGGATACGGTCGCTTTTGTGTTCCAGGATACCTACATATTCGCGGAGAGCATTTATGACAATATCGCCATGCACCGGGATGTGACATGCGGGGAAGTGGAGCGGGCCGCGAAGGCTGCGCGCTGCCACGATTTTATTCAGGCACTGCCGGAAGGCTATAAAACAAGGGTCGGCGACGGCGGGCACAAATTATCCGGCGGGGAGGCGCAGCGCATCGCCATTGCAAGGGCGATGCTGAAAAACTCCCCCATCGTCGTGCTGGATGAAGCGATGGCCTTTGCGGACGCGGAAAATGAGCTGGCGCTGCGGGAGGGCATGGCAGGATTGCTGAAGGGTAAGACCGTCCTGATGATCGCGCACCGCCTCTATTCCATCCGGGACGCAGATATCATCTTCGTTCTGGACTGCGGGAAGCTGAAAGAACAGGGGACGCACCAGGAACTGCTGCAGAAAGGCGGCCTGTATGCGCACTTATGGGCGCTCCAAAATGAAACTGAAAACTGGCGGATGAAAGGAGGCGCGGCGAATGTTTCAGATGGTCCGGCAGTTCACCTTTCATAAGCCGAAGGAGCTCATCCAGCCCACCGTCTGGCTGTTCCTTTCGCAGGCGTGCAGTATGCTCCCGGCCATTTTGGCATACATGGCGATCTATACTCTGGGGCAGGCTTTTGTGCCGCCGTACACATTGGATCTGCGGCGCCTTATCGTGCTTGCGGCGATCGCTCTGGGGTATATCCTGCTCCAATACGCGGTAGAGCTGGTCTCCTACTACTTCACCTATGGGCGCGCTTACAGCGATACGGCCAGAAAGCGCGTGGCATACATCCAAAAACTGCGCAGCCAGCCGCTGGGTTTCTTTTCGTCCAAGGAGTCGGGCGAATTGATCAGTTCCTTTGCCGGCGATTTCGCAAACGTGGAATACGCGCTCTGCTACTGGCTGCCCTATCCCATTGGCGTGGGGGCGCTGCTGATGATCTCGATCGTATGGATCGGCGTTTATGACTGGCGCATGGGGATCGCCATGTTCGGGATGCTGCCGGTCTGCGCGGCGCTTATGTTTGTCATCGCCCGTATCAAGGAAAAACACAGCCGGCAGGTCATGGCGGCGAAGTCCCGCGCGGCCACGCAGGTCAACGAATATCTCCACGGTATGAAAGACCTGAAGGCCTACCATCGCACGGGGGAGGGCTTTCATTCTCTGGAAACGGCCATGCGGAGATTGCGGGATGAGTCGCTAAAAGAAGAGGCGGTGGCGGGCAGCCTGTCCACGCTGTGCTCCTCTTTGGTAAAGTTCATCGTCCCCGTCACGGCTGCGGCCGGGCTTTATCTGCTGATCGGCGGCACGCTGTCTGTTCTGGACCTTGCGGGCTTTCTCGTTTTGGCGGCCAAGCTGGTGGACTCGGAGTTGATGGTCGTCGTCAGCATATCCGCGCTGCGCGGGATGAGGCCCTCCGGCGAGCGGTTGGACAAGGTCATGACGGCAGACGAGCCCCCCGGCACGGAAACGCTCGAAGAAGGCGCTTCTTATCAGTTTGAAAATGTGTCTTTTGGATATGGGGCAGCCGCAGATGTTGTAAAGGATGTCTCGTTCACTGCCCCGTCCGGTTCACTAACGGCTTTGGTGGGCCCCTCGGGCAGCGGGAAATCCACCCTGCTTCGCCTGATGGCGCGGTTTTGGGACTATCGCTCCGGACACATCCGCATGGATGGCAGGGACATAAAAGATGTCAGGCCGGACAGCCTGCTTTCCCGCGTCTCCATGGTCATGCAGAGCGCCTATTTGTTCCGGGGGACCATCCGGGAAAACCTTTGCTTTGGCGATGACGGCATCACCGAGGAACAGATGATAAAGGCGTGCAGGCTGGCCCGCTGCCATGGTTTTATCTCGGCGCTGCCTGAAGGGTACGACACGGTCGTCGGGGAAGGCGGGGCTACGCTCTCCGGCGGCGAGCGTCAGCGCATCTCGCTTGCCAGAGCATTTTTAAAAGATGCGCCGGTCCTCCTGCTTGACGAGCCGACCGCCTCCCTGGATGCAGATAATGAGGCAATGGTGCAGAAGGCATTGGACGGCATTTCCAAAGAGCGCACGGTCGTCATGATCGCGCACCGGTTAAAGACTGTGCGCAATGCAGAGCAGATCATCGTATTGCAGGATGGAAAGGTAGTACAGAAAGGCACCCATGACCAACTTGCCGGGCAAGAAGGGCTCTACGCCCGGCTGTGGGCGCTGCAGAGCCAGGCCGGGGGCTACACATTCAAACGATCCGAGGAGGTTTTTAAATGAAAGGAAAAATGCTGAGCCTGAAGGAATTCGTCATCGTTCTGCTGCTGGCCTGCGTGGAAGCGGCTATCGCGCTCGTGGCCACCGTACCGTTTGCTGCAAATATGCAGCTCGTCTATTTCCTCGCGCCCGGCCTTGCGGGCCTGATAAACGGCATTGTCTACGTACTGCTTGTAAAGAAGTGCCCGAAGATCGGCACGCAGTTCATCGTCCCCATGGTCTACGGCCTGTATTTCCTTTTTACGGGCAGCGTCTATGTATTCGTGTTTTTCGCGATCCTGGCGGTCGCAAACGAACTCATCATGCTGGGCGGCGGCTACCAGAGCAGGATACGTCCCGCCATCCCTCATGCGCTTACCTGGATGCTGAATGCGATGGGCAGCACGCTGACCATGCTGCTGTTCCGCGACAGTTTGGTGCAGAGCTATGTGGCCATGGGGATGGACGCCGCCGGTGCGGACGCGGCCATCGCGTCTCTGGAAGGGTTCTGGCTGGCTCCGCAGAACATCGCCGCCGCCCTGGCTGCCGCCGCGGCTTTGTCCATTGCCGGATATGCGCTGGGCATGAAAATGCTGGGCAAGCACTTCAAGCCCGCCGGGGTTGCGTAATGGAAAAACGAAAGCAGGGCCATTTCCGGCCCGACCCCCGCACATGGCTGCTGCTCTGCCTGCTGGGGACCGCCTCGGTCCTGCTGGTACGCTCTGAGATCGGAGGGGCCTGCCTGTTCCTGGGGTGCCTGCTGGTCCATCTTCTGTCGGGAAACGGGAACAGGCTCCTTCCTTGCATGCTGTATTACCTTGTTTTTTATGCCGTCGGCTGGGCGGGCGTACGGCTGCTGGATGGCGGCGTGGCCTTTTCCGTAAGCTCCATGCTCTCCAGCATGGGTATCGTCGGGAGGAAAACACTGATCCCCTTGTCCTTCGCCGCCGCCCTTGCCGGAGAGCCGACCGGTTCTTTGATGGCGGCTTTGCAGGCCATGCGCTTTCCGAAAACGGTCGGGATAGCGGCCTCGGTAGTCCTCCGCTTTTTTCCGACCATAGCCGGGGAATACCGGGCCATCCGCTCGTCCCAGCGCTTCCGGGGGATCGGGGTGGGCGTTATCCACACGCTCACCCATCTGCCTTCTACGGTGGAGTATATTTTGATACCGCTGATCCTGAGGACGGCAAGGGTGGCAGAGGAACTTTCCGCATCTATGACCGTGCGCGGCGTGCGCTTTTCCGGCGAGACCGTCAGTTACCGCCCCATTCATTTCAGCTGGAAAGACGGCGCCATTTGCGTATCCATGGCGGCGATCGCCGGCGCGGTCTTCGCGCTGGAGAAAGGAGGGGCCCTGTGATCGAACTGCAAAACATCTCCTTCTCCTATGCAAACAGCCGAGAGAACAGCGCGCTGCGCCGCATCGATCTGACTGTAAAAAAGGGCGAGCTGGTGATCCTGGCCGGGAAAAGCGGCTGCGGAAAAACGACTTTGATAAGGGTCCTCAACGGGCTTTGTCCGCAGTTTTATCCGGGAGACCTTACAGGAAGCTATCTTCTGGATGGGCAGGACGCCCTTAAAATGACCATCCATCAGTTAGGTACGATGGTGGGCAGCGTATTCCAGGACCCGCGCAGCCAGTTTTTTGCCACCAACACGACCGACGAGATCGCACTGGGGATGGAGAACATCCCATTGGCGCGCCCGGTCATGCGGAAGCGGGTAGAGGCAGTATGCGCGCAGATGAACATCGGCCGGCTGCTCGACCGCCGGATATTCCATCTGTCCAGCGGGGAAAAGCAGCTTATCGCCCTTGCGTCCATCTGCGCCATGGAGCCAAAGGTCATCGTCATGGATGAGCCTTCCGCGAACCTGGACAGCGACGCCATGGCGCGGCTGGGCGCGCTGCTCTACCGGCTGAAAGCAGCCGGGCATACCATTGTCCTGTCGGAACACCGTTTCCATTATGTGCGCGATTCCTTTGACCGGCTTATTTTTATGGAGGACGGCGCGATCTCCGCCATCTACGGCCATGACGAGGCATTAAAGCTCCCTGAAAAACAGCTTACAGCCATGGGACTGCGCCCCTTCGACGCGCCGGCTTTTCATGTGGGCGGCGCTTTTCGGCCAAAGCCGGAGGATGCCCTGCAGGTTTCCGAGATATCCTGTATGCTGGACGGGCGGCAGATCCTGGAGGAGGTCTCTTTCTCGGCGGGAAGCGGAAAGGTCCTCGCCATTGCGGGGCCAAATGGCGCCGGGAAGTCTACATTATGCCGGGCGGTGACCGGGCTTTACCGGGCGATGGGAACGGTGCGGCTCGACGGGGAGTATCTGAAGCGTAAGCGGCGCACGGACCGCTCCTTTTTTGTGCAGCAGGACCCCGATCACCAGCTCTATGCCCCTACGGTCTTGGATGAGTTCTGGATAGGAAAAAGAAAAACGCCCGCCCTGGGGGCGGCCGCGTTGGCGAGGTCAAAAGAAATGGGCTTGGACGCTTTTCAAGGCAGGCACCCGGCCTCGCTCTCCGGCGGCCAGAAGCAGCGGCTGCTTTTAGCGATCGCGGCGGCCAGCAACAGGAGCCTTCTTGTATTCGATGAGCCCACAAGCGGGTCGGATGGCTACCACATGCATCTGACAGCGCAGCTTTTCAAACGGCTTGCAGCCGAAGGGAAGTGCATCCTGCTGATCACACACGACATGGACCTGATCGCAAAAGCCGCCGACAGTGTGCTCTACCTCGAACAGGGAAAAGTGCGCTACCACCGCAATGTCCTGCGGCAGGCACAGGCGGTATCCGCAGGATATTAGTTCACCCATTTTTCGCCTGCGGCAAAAAATGACGCCATCCACTCCGTTACATCTGTCCCTCTTCTCAAAACCGGACCCGCTGCGCTGGGCTTCGGTTTTGTTTTTTGCTGTGCTCATATGCTTTGGGCCGGCGGACTCTTGCGCCGCGGGCGCAGGCATAAAAAATCGTCGGAACAGAGTGAACTCTGTTCCGACGCTGGTGCGCGAGGCGGGACTTGAACCCGCACGTGCGTAGTGCACACTAGAACCTGAATCTAGCGAGTCTGCCAATTCCACCACTCGCGCATTTTTTCACATCTCGTGGATGCTCGATTATAATAGCACCTCCGGCGCGTCTTGTCAACATTTTTTTCGCGCACTTGTCATATATTCATCCGTCTGCTATAATCCAGTTATCAGTCCATCAGGAGGCAGGAAATGTATCAACAAATAAACCGCGCCGCCCTCAAGGCCGACGCCCGCGCGGCCATGCGCGAGTCGCGCGCCAATCCATATGTCACGGCCCTGGTGCTCGTCGCGGTGAGCTATCTGCTAAATTATCTCTCCATGCGCGTCACGGGGCTATATGAGCTGATGCCGCAGATCTACGCCTACCTTGCGGGCGCGCATTTCACCGAGGAGGAGCTTTTGCAGCTCTATTACCGGCTGAACGAGCCGCGGCTGGGCGGGCAGCTCATCGACCTGCTCATCAGCGCCGTGCAGCTGATGCTGAACACGGGCTTCATGCTCTTCTGCCTGCTGGCCGTGCGCCGCGCGGCCAACGCCCTGGGCAACCTGCTGGACAGTTTCGGCATGTTCTTCCGCATCCTCGGCCTCAGCATCGTCACCGGCGTGTTCACCTTCCTCTGGAGCCTGCTGCTCTTTGTCCCCGGCATCATCGCCGCTTACAGCTACCGGCAGGCCTATTACCTGCTGCTGGAGCACCCGGAGATGGGCATCATGGAGTGCATACGCGAGAGCAAGGCGCTCATGTACGGCCACAAGGCCGAGCTCTTCGTGCTCGACCTCTCCTTCCTCGGCTGGATGCTCCTGACGGCCATACCCTTCGTCTCGGTATACGTCCTGCCCTATACGGAGACGACCTACGCCGCCTATTACGTGGCCATCAGTACCCGGCACGGCGCATGGCAGCGGCAAATGTGACGGATGATCAAACAGCAAAGCCCGCCCGGGGCCCGGGCGGGCTTTCTTTATCTCTGTGCGATGCCGCGGAACACGTCCGCCGTGCGGTAGAGGTACACCAGCTTGACGATGCCCAGCACCGTCAGCGCAAGGGCGGCGGTGATGGTGGCCAGCATGGCCAGCAGCATCAGCCCCGAGAGCAGCAGCGCAGCCACCGCCGTGCCGGTGAACAGCGCGTACCAGCGCAGCAAATTGCGCCATTTGTCCGCCAGCTCGTCGTCCAGGGCGCTGAGCAGGGCGGCGTGCGCCAGGTATTCATAGCACTCGCCGCCAAACGCGGCGGCCAGCGCCGCCAGCGACAGGAAGAGCGCGCCGCTGACGCTGTATACGCCGGAGGTGACGAAGCTCAGCGCCGTCTCGAGCACGACGGCCAGCAGCGTGAGCGCGCCGGCGTGGCGGTAGCGGCTGTCGCTGCTCCCCAGGCTCAGCAGCAGGGCGGCATAGGCCGCGCGCGAGAGCACGGACACAATGAGCCCGGCCAGCACGAGCGCCGGCAGCCGGGCGTTCTGCGCCAGCGCGGAGAGCAGGCCGGGGATGATGAGCCAGAACAGCAGCTGCAATTTGCGCGCCACGGGACGCGCGCTTTCCGCCCCCTCGCTGCGCCCGCGATACGCGGCCGCGCGTTTTGCGAGCCGGCGCTCCGGCTCGCGCGAGCGCCAGCCCAAGCGCTCGCAGCAGCGGTTCTGCGGGCAGGCGGAGCAGTTGCCGTAGTGCAGCTCCACGCAGCAGCGGGCGATGGGGCACCCGGCGTTGGACGGCTCGCCCGGCCCCTGACGGCAGCCGGGACAGCTTATCTCCCCGCGCCGCGCGCAGACGCCGCAGTCTTTGCCGCAATAGCCTGTATCCACCGTGAACGCCCCCAACTCAATTTTATCCCATCATAGCACGCGCCTGAGCGTCCGTCAAGCGCCGCTTGTGTGAGCCGCCGGGATGTGCTACAATGGCTTTACACACCCGACTTGAGAAGGAGGCGCCCCCTGTGAAAAAACTGTTTGCGCTCGTTCTGGCGGCCTTCGCGGCGCTGGCGCTCGCGGCCTGCGGCGGGGAGGAGGCGCCGGCGATGTACGTTGAGCCGGCGGAGCTGACGGCGGAGGAAGATGCGGTGGCCGGCCTGCTGGGGCTGGACACGGAACAGCACATCTACGACGTTGTGCTCGATGAGGATGTGCAGTCCATGAGCGTCCGGGTCTACGAGCTGGAAGACGGCGAGTGGCACGAGCGCGTCGGCGGCTGGACGCAGTACACGGAGCCGTCCGGGCGCATCGCCCTGGGATTTGACAGCATCCCGGAGGGCATACGCATCGCCGTGCAGCAAAGCGGCGGCAACACCGGCGCGACGACTTATACGCCGGAGGCCACGGAGAGCCTTGACGGCCTGGCCCGCGGGACTTCGCTGCTCTCGCAGCGCGCAGAGCTCGCCTATGGCCGGGAGCAGCCGCTGGCCATCCAGGTGTTCACAAGCGGCAGCGAGATGCGTACCTTCCAGCCGGAGAGCTTCTTCGAGCCGGAGCTCTACGAGGGATATGAGCACGTCTGCGCCGTGACCGTGGCCTTCAGCGACCGGAGCGTGGCAGAGCTGACGGCAAGCGGGGATTGAGCCCCGTCCGGCCGGCGGCCCTGCGGCTGTGCGCTTTTGCCGGCAGGGCTGCCATATGTGAAAACACGCAAAACCGCCCCGGTTCGCACCGGGGCGGTTTTTTGCGCGGGTCTTACGCCCGCTCAGCCCTCTGTTGCGGCGAGCTTCCCCCTCAGGCGGTGGACGGCGATGGCCAGCTGCAGGCGGCGGGCGGTGGCCGGGTCGTCGGTGTCCGCGCCCAGCAGGTCGCCGATCTTCTGCAGGCGGTATTTCATCGTGCTGCGGTCGATGAACATGCTGGCCGCCGCGCCGGAGAGGCGGTTGCCGAAGGCGAGGTATTTTTCCAGCGTGTCCAGGTACTCGGTGTGGTTGCGCTCGTCGTATTCGGCCAGCGCGCGCACCTCGGAGAGCTCCAGCACCGTGGGGCCCACCTGGGCCAGCGCGCCGGCGAGCATCAGCTCCTGATAACTGTCGCGGGCCGTGCGCATGCGCCCCGAGCCGGGCAGCGCGGCCAGCGTCAGCGCACCCATGGCCTGCCGGCGGTAGCCGCCGCGCTCGTTGAGGTCCGAAAAGCGGTCGGATACGCCGCAGCGCAGGGCGCGCCCCTCCGTCAGGCAGCGGAGCTTGTCCTGCAGTATGGGCGTCTCCCCCTCCGGCACCGAGCAGCAGAGCGCGAGCAGCCGCCCGTCGCTGACGAGGTGGAAGCTGTGCGGCAGCAGGCGCGAAAGGCTCTGCTCGGCTTCGTGCAGCGCGGAGGCGTCGCGGCCGCCCTCCAGCGCCGCGAACACATAGCCGCCCCGGAGCGAGCCGCCGCCTTCGCCGTCCAGCCGCAGGTCGTAAAGGTTGCCGAAAACGCTGCGGGAGAGGTCGCCGTCCCCCAGCAGCAGCTCGCGCGCCACGCCGGACTCCAGGTAGCTGGCCTTGTATCCGCCCGGCTCCCAGTCCGGGACGCGGTCGTAGTAGTCATAGAGCTGCGTCAGGCGCTCGAGCGTGCGCTCCAGCACGCCCTGCGGCAGCCCCGGCGGGGCCGCAACGCCCAGTATGTGCCGCGGCTCGCCGCCGGCGGGCAGCAGGCGGCAGAGCACGGGGCCGTCCCCCGCCTCGCCGGGCAGGAACGCGGCCGCGCGGCCGCGGAAAAGGTCCCTGGCCCGCTCGTCCCGGCGCTCAAGCAGGGCGCGCAGCGCCGACCGGAGCGCCTCCTGCCCCTCCCCGGCCGCGGGGACGCTCATCGTCTCCAATCCGCCCGTGTCCAATATGACCGTGGACATGCCGGTGAGGGAAAAGAGGCCCTCCAGCGTCTCGCGCAGCTCCAGGCCATCCGTCAGCGCGCCGAGCAGCAGCTCGTCCAGCCTGGCGGAAAGATCTTTTTCAGGCATTGGCGCCCCTCCTCTCCGCGTCGGACAGCTCCGCCAGTTCCAGCCCCAGCTGCAGCGCCGACGCCGTCTCCGCGTCCGAAAGGTCGGCATGCAGCAGCTCCTCCACCTTGCGGATGCGGTTGATGACCGTATTGCGGTGCAGGCCCTGGGCCTCCGCCACGGCGGCGGGGCGGCGGAAAAGCTGCAAATAGAGCCGCAGCGTTTGCAGGTATTCGCCGTCCAGCCCCGCCAGCGCTTCCAGCGGGGACGAGCGCGAAGCGGCCGCGCCATAGCGCCCCAGGGCGCAGCGGCCGACGATGGCGGCGTAGCTGCCGCTGAACGTGCTCACCGGCCCGCCGCCCCCGGCCGAGAGGGCCAGCAGCGCCTGCGCGCGGCGCTCGGAAGTCTCTTCCAGCGAATCGAATATGTCGCTGGTGCCGGCGCGCACCTCGCACAGGCGGGCGACGGACTCCAGCCGCTCCAGCGCGCGCCCCCGTTCGCCGGCGCTGAGGCCGCTCTGCAATATGTAGAGCCGCTCCTCGCCCGCGAGGCAGCCGACAGCGCCGCTTCCCCCCTGGCAGAGGCGCCCGCGCAGGTATTCCAGCGTGCTCACCCCGCGCCCTTCCGCCGAGACGATGACGAAGGCGTAAGGCGGCTGATGCAGCGCGCCGGAGAGGGCCGCGAGCGTCTCCGGGCCGTATTCGTTGCGGATCAGCAGCCGCTCCACGGCGCCACCTCGCCCGTCGCGGCTGCGGTCGAGTATCAGCCGTGCGGCGGCGCGGGCGATGAGGTCGTTGGCGCGCAGGGCGTCCTCCCGGCGGCAGTCCTCGATCATGATGCCGCAGTAGGCCGCCAGCCGCCCGTCGGCCATCACCGGCCCGCAGGCCTGCGGATAGCCCTCGCAGGTGCCGGAATCGAACAGCTGAGAGCGCCCGTGCTCGTACATTTTTTCCTGGTACTCCAGATAGTTATAGCCGATGATGGCGCTCTCGGCGGCGTTGCCGCGCTCGGCCATGTCCTCCCAGTGGCTGTAATAAAACGGCCGCGGAAAGGCGTAGGCCAGCACGTGGAACGTGGTGTCGAAGCACACCAGCGGCAGTTTGATACATTCGTACACCCGGTCGAAGAGCTCCTGAAGGCTACCGCCGCTGAGGATGGCGTCCAGCAGCACGCTCTCCAACCGCTCGTGGTCGATGCTTTTCACGTCCCTCGCCTCCTTCTTACGACAGCGTTTTCACAATTTCCCTACTATAATATATAAAGAACACGTCCATGTCAACCGGTGCCCCCGTCAGAATCAACATATCCGCTGTGCAATGCGAGGAATCCGCGGCGGGGAGAATCCGCATTTTTGATATTTACCCCAAAAAGCTGAAAGCCGCATATTTACTTGATTCCTGCCGCGCGCTGTGCGTTTTGCTGTAAACCGCCCTCCTGTTTCCGCGCCGCTGACAGTGTATAATGACGGGCGCTGTGTTAAAATGCAGTCAATCAAGCCGGGAGACCGGTGTTTTAAGAAAGGATGCTGAATTATCATGGATTACGGCCTCAAGGACAAGGTAGTGCTCATCACCGGCTCCACCGGCGGCATCGGCCAGGCCCTGTGCCGGGCTTTCGCGGCCGAGGGCTGCAAGCTGGCCATCTCCTCCACCGCCCAGGAAAAGCTGGACGCCTTCGTCCCCACCCTGGACATCGCCCCCGAGAAGCTGGCGACCTTCATCTGCGACGTCACCAAGGAGGACGAGGTCAAGGCCTTTGTGGACGGAGCATACGCCGCGTTCGGCTCCATCGACGTGGTCATCCCCAACGCCGGCTATGAGGGCGAATACCAGCTCATCCAGGACTGCACCTACGAGTCCTACATGAAGGTCTACGGCGTAAACGTCTTCGGCGTTGTCTACACCTGCAAATACGCCGCCAAGTACATGATCCCGCAGGGCAAGGGCGCGGTCGTGGTCATAGCCTCCAACGGCAGCTACACCACCGCGGCCGGCATGAGCGCCTACTGCTCCAGCAAGCACGCCGTCGCCGGCGTGGCGAAGAGCGTGGCCCTCGAGCTCGGCCCCCACGGCATCCACTGCAACTACATCTGCCCGGGCGGAGTTGAGACCCCGATGATCCACCGCATCGAGAAGAACACCTTCGGCGACACCAAGACCCACGAGGAGTGCGAGCAGATATTCGGCGCCGCCTATCTCGATAAGCGCTACTGCCGCGCGGACGAGGTCGCCAACCTGGCCCTCTATCTCGCCAGCGACGTGAGCAGCCACATCATGGGCAGCGGCATCCGCATGGACGCCGGCATGGACGCCCTCTGCTGAGCGTTTTTCCACATTTGTCAGTAAAGCCCTCAGATATCACTCAAAAACAGGAGGAAGAAAAAATGTTCGATCTTCACGGTAGAGTAGCAGTCGTCACCGGCGCTTCCGCCGGCCTGGGCCGTCAGTTCGCCCTTGCTCTCGCCCGCCAGGGCGCCGACCTCGCCATCCTCGCCCGCCGCGAGTGGAAGCTGAACGAGGTCGCCGAAGAGATCCGCGCCGTCGGCGTGAAGTGCCTCGTCGTCCGCTGCGACGTCAGGGAGCCCGAGGACGTGGCCAACGCCGTCAAGGCCGTCATTGCCGAGTACGGCAAGGTCGATATTCTGGTCAACAACGCCGGCGGCGGCAAGAGCAAGCCCCTGGACGAGTTCCCCGAGGAGGACTGGATCGACACCGTCAACACCGACGTTTTCGGCGTCATGCGCTGCACCCGTGATTTCGGCCGCGAGATGCTGAAGGCCGGCTATGGCCGCATCATCAACATCGCCTCCATCCTCGGCAAGGGCGGCCTGCCGGAGATCCCCATCAGCGACTACGCCGCCAGCAAGGGCGCCGTTATCAACTTCACCCACCAGATGGCCACCGAGTGGGCGCAGAAGGGCATCACCGTCAACTGCATCTGCCCGGGCTTCTTCCCCAGCGAGGCCAACAACCCCGAGGCCATGAAGGCCATGGACTACTTCATCAAGGACCGCACTCCGATGGGCCGTCCCGGCCGCGACGGCGAACTCGACTCCACCGTCGTCTACCTCGCCGCCGACGAGAGCAGCTACGTCACCGGCAACATCTGCACCTGCGACGGCGGCTGGACCGCCATCTGAGCGCAAAACAAAAGGGAGGAACACACCAAATGTCCTGCTGCGATAAGAAATACGACTACAGCATACTCTGGCGCCCCATCGACATCAACAAGTGCCGCATCCGCAACCGCATAAGCATGTCCGGTATGGGCACCTTCACCCCGACCACCGTCGACCAGGTTGAGACCGAGAGCGGCCTGCGCTACTACGAGGAGCGCGCCAAGGGCGGCATCGGCCTTATCCACACCGGCGCTTACTTCATAGACGAAAAGACAGCCCAGGGCGGCCGCACCCTCGACTTCTCCACCGACAAGAGCATCCCGAGCGGCACCCAGCTCACCGAGCGCGTGCACCGCTGGGGCGCTAAGATATTCGCCCAGCTCTCCTGCGGCACCGGCCGCAACGGCATGCCCCAGATCGGCGAGCGCGTGCCCATCTCCTCCAGCGAGAACCCGAGTTTCTACAACCCCGACATGATCTGCCGCGCCCTCACCGTGGACGAGATCCACGAGATGATGGAGCACTGGAAAGTCGCCGCGCAGAACGCCGTTTATATGGGCTTCGACGGCATCCAGATCCACGCCCACGCCGGCTACCTGATGGACCAGTTCATGAGCGAGATCTGGAACCACAGCACCGACAAGTACGGCGGGAGCTTTGAGAACCGCTGCCGCTTCACCATGGAGACCGTCGACGCCATCCGCTCCGTCGTCGGCCCCGACTTCCCGATAACCTACCGCATCAGCCTCGACCACCGCTTCCCCGGCGGGCGCACCATCGAGGAGAGCATGAAGATACTCGACGTGCTCGACAAGTGCGGCATCGACGCTTTCGACATCGACGCGGCCTGCTACGAGACGATGGACTACATCTTCCCCACCCGCTACACCGGCGAGGCCTGCATGGCCTATGTCTGCGAAGAGGCCCGCAAGCACATCACCCACCCCATCATCAACACCGGCAACCACAGCATGGAGAGCGCCGTTGCCCTGCTCGAGAGCGGCAACGCCGATATCGCCCAGTTCGGCCGCCAGTCCATCGCCGACCCGCAGTTCGCCAACAAGCTGCGTGAGGGCCGCCGCGAGGATGTCCGCCCCTGCATCGTCTGCAACGAGGAGTGCATCGGCCGCATCTTCGGCCGCCTGACCCAGCTGAGCTGCACGGTCAACCCCTCCGTCGGCTTTGAGACCGCCATGGAGGTCAAGCCGGTCAGCAAGCCCACCAACGTCGTCGTCATCGGCGGCGGCCCCGGCGGGCTCGAGGCCGCGCGCTGCGCCGCCGAGCGCGGCTGCTCCGTCACCCTGTACGAGAAGGGCGACAAGATCGGCGGCACCTTCCTCACCATCGCCACGGGCGACTTCAAGTGGCGCATCCCGCAGCTCATCGAGTGGTACGGCGTGCAGCTCAAAAAGCTGGGCGTGAAGGTCGTCCTGAACGCCGAAATCAAGGCCGACGACCCCGTGCTCAAGAGCGCCGACGCCATTTTCGTGGCCACCGGCTCCAAGTCCGTCATGCCCAATATCCCCGGCATCGACAACAAGAAGGTCGTCGACGTGGTCGATATCCACAAGAACGGCATGCCCGAGGGCGAGCGCGTCGTCATCTGCGGCGGCGGCCTTTCCGCCTGCGACACCGCAATCGAGTACGGCGCCAAGGGCGGTAGGAAGTTCACCATCGTTGAGATGCTGCCCCAGCTCGCCAGCGACGTCATGGTCGTCAACAAGATCAGTATCGACCGCCTGCTCAACGAGTACGGCGTGGAGCAGCTCACCAGCACCAAGGTCATCGGCATCACCGACGAGGGCGTCGAGGTAGAGCACGAGGGCGAAAAGCGCGTCATCCCCGCCGATGTCATCGTCGCCGCCTTCGGCCGCGGCCGCAGCCTCGAGCTGGCCGACGCCGTCCAGAACGAGCATCCGACCAAGACCGTCATCATCGGCGACTGCATGAAGCCCGCCAAGGCCGGCAGCGCCATCCGCGAGGGCTTCTACGCGGCCATGTCCCTGAAGTAAGTCCAAAGCGCACAAACACACAACGCCCCCGCCATTACACGGGTGCTCATAAGAAAGTAATCCGGAAATTGCGATTATGGCATCTGTCAGACGGGATTGGTAAACGAGATAACGGGTATTCGGTGTAAAAGCCGAGTACTCGTTATTTTTTTGTCCTTAACTGAAAGCAATAGATTTATTCACAGGTTTCGAGTATAATGAAACTATAATCATCCTATCCCAACCATTCCGAGATTTTTTCAAAAAATCTCAAAAATTTTGGAAACATTGGAACAATTCAGCCCTTCTTATGCCATATATAGTAGAGGGCTATTTCAAAACGATTGGAGGTGACGCTTTTGGACAGGCAGAAAGGCCCGACAGCTTTTATTGTAGTGCTGCCCGGCGAGATCATCGAGATACCGCAGGACAGCGACAAATCATGGTTGACCCTGTTTTACAGCCTACCGAGGGAACTTGCGGAAAAGTGGAAGTCTGCCTATGAACTGCCCCGCTGCCCCTACGAAGTTCTGAGGACGGACAAGTACGACAACATCGTATGTGACGATATGTTCAAGCTACTTGTGTGGGACTGCTACGCATGGAGCGCATGGCAGTTCTTCCAAGTGAAAGACAGCAAGGGAAATTATCGTGACATACCCGGCAACTGGACGCAGTATGCAGGATATTTCCCTTTGTGGCGTTTGTCGTACAGCATTATCCCCTACATCCGAATGAAGTTTGAGCAGAACGGGCTCGGATTTCAAGAGCTTTACAGCATCCCGCAAGGTGTGGAAGTGCCGTGGCTGACCTATCAGCAATTCAGCAATCTGATCGGCAATGTCACCGATATGGTTGTTTCAGAACAGAACTGGCAGCCCATGATCGACGCTATCTGGGAAAGCAGGACAGTCGAAGACTACGAAGCCACAAGCAGCACCGTCAAGACCGATTTCATGCGGAAGTGGCATCACAACCGTTCCGGTAAGCCGATCTCTCTGGATGAAATGATGGAGAGTGAGGACGGGGACATTTTCGATGTGGCAGACCCACGGGGTGAGTTTGAGCAATCGGTTATTTCCGAAATGCAGGTAGCTACCTTTGCGGAGAGCACCATCACCGAGAAAGACCGGGAGATATTGAAGCTACGTATGGAGGGATACACCGAGCAGGAGATCGCAGACAAGGTTGGCTACAAGACAGCCAGTGCAGTCCATAAGCGGATCGCCAAGATTGCTGCCGCTTATGAGGACTTTGTAACAGCGGAATATCAGAAGTATTTAGGATAAAGGGGGGATGGATCACAAATGATAGAATCAAAAAACGATATATTGCCTTTGTTAAACGAATATATTGACACTCAACATGAGTGGATATATCAATTTTGGATGGGAGATGCAGAGGAATGGAGTGGCACGAGACAAGCTATATATTCCAATGGTGTTGTCCTCGGAAAATTCCGAGAAAGCGATATTCTTACTATTCAAACCCTTAAACTAGGAGTTTCTGACACGGCCTTGCATAACGAAATACAACAGTACTATGAACGCAAAATCAAAGCACAAAAGGAATTAGAGCATCCTGACATCATGCAACAAGGAATGTTAGAAATTTATGAAAAGCAATTTCGAGATTTCCTGATACTCCCGATTGATGAATGGATAGAGAATAATTGTACATGGATACAAAACGATGTTGCCGATTT
>DVOV01000062.1 GCA_018713375.1 Candidatus Scatomorpha stercorigallinarum
TACCTCTATCTGCCGGAGGAGCACAACGACTTCATCTTCGCCGTCGTCTGCGAAGAGCTGGGTTTCGTGGGCGCGGCGGCCATACTGCTGCTTTTTGCGCTGCTCATCATCCGCGGCTATTACCTGGCGATGCGCATGCGCGACCGCTTCAGCTTCCTGGTAACGGCGGGGACGACCACGCTGCTAGCCATACAGGTGATACTCAACGTGGCCGTCGTCACCAACCTGGCGCCCTGCACGGGCATTTCGCTGCCGTTCTTTTCCTACGGCGGCACGGCGCTGCTGATACAGATGGCGGAGATGGGCATCATCCTCAGCGCCTCGCGGGAGATACCCGCGAAAACTTGAAGGAGGAGAGACATATGAGGTTCCTTTTCACCTGCGGCGGCACCGCCGGCCATATCAACCCGGCGCTGGCCGTGGCCGGCCGCATCGCGGCCGCCGCCCCGGAGTCCGAGTTTTTGTTCATCGGCGCGGAGGGGCGGATGGAGACCGACCTTGTGCCGCGCGCGGGCTATGAGATAAAGACGGTGAAGATAACCAATATCAGCCGCAGCATGAGCCTCGGCGGCATCAAGCACAACCTGGAGACGCTGAAAAACGTCGCCACCGCCACCGGCGAGGCCAAGCGCATCATCCGCGAGTTCAGGCCGGACGTGGCCGTGGGCACGGGCGGCTATGTCTGCTACCCCGTGCTGAAGGCGGCCGCGCAGCTGGGCGTGCCGACGGCGGTGCACGAGTCCAACGCCGTCCCCGGGCTGACGACGAAGATGCTCGAGGGCAGCATGGACGCCGTGATGGTCGGCTTCGAGGAGAGCCGGCAGAATTACCGCCACCCCGACCGGGTGGTGGTGACAGGCACGCCCGTGCGCATGGATTTCCTCAGCGAGGACAGGGAAACGGCCCGGCGCGAGCTGGGCATACCCGAGGGGCGGCCGCTGGTGGCCAGCGTCTGGGGCAGCCTGGGCGCCGCGCACATGAACGAGATCATGACGGACTTCATCGTCCGGGCCTGCGCAAACCCCTTTTTCAGCGTCATCCACTCCGCCGGCAAGGGCGGATATAAGCGCATGGCGGAGACGCTGGAGAGCGAAAAGCCCGACTACCGCGAGCGCGGCATGGACGTGAGGGACTATATCTACGACATGCCCCGCGTGATGGCGGCGGCGGACCTGGTGCTCTGCCGCGCGGGCGCCTCCACGCTGGCGGAGCTGACGGCCATGGGCAAACCGGCAGTGCTCATCCCTTCGCCCAACGTCACCAACAACCACCAGGAGCGCAACGCGCGCGTCCTGGAGGCCGCCGGCGGCGCGCAGGTGCTGCTGGAGGGCGAGTTCACGGCCGATTCGCTGCTGGGCCTGGTGTCCGAGCTGCTGCACAGGCCGGAGCGGCTCGAGGCGATGAGCAGGGCCATGAAGGAGCTTGCGGTGAGCGATGCCACGGAGCGCATCGCCTCGCTGGTGCTCTCGCTGGCGGACGGGTGCAAATAACATTTCCCCGCTCCCCCGCATAGTATGGCGTGAATTTGCTGTATGGGGGAGAAAAAATGAGCGTTTGGCATGTTACCGGCGGACGGAGGCTCGAAGGCAGCGTCACGGTGCAGGGGGCCAAGAACGCGGCCTTGCCCATCATGGCCGCTTCGATTCTTGCGCCCTGTGAGACGGAGCTTTTGAACGTCCCCCTGCTGAAAGACGTGGACACCACCGTCCGCATCCTGCGCGGGCTGGGCTGCGCGGTGAGCCGCGAGGGGGACGCGATGGATATCGATTCCCGCGGCCTCACGCGCTCGGAGATACCGCACGCGCTGATGCGCGAGCTGCGCTCGTCCGTTATCTTCCTGGGCGCGCTGCTGGCCCGCTGCGGCGAGGCGCGGCTATCCATGCCCGGGGGCTGCGAGCTGGGGCCCAGGCCCATAGACCTGCACCTGACGGCTCTCAGGGCCCTTGGGGCGACGATAGAGGAGAGCGGCGGGGACCTGGTGTGCCGCGCGGAAAAGCTCAAGGGCGCGCAGATCGCCTTTCCCATGCCGAGCGTGGGCGCCACGGAGAACGCCATGCTCGCCGCCTGCGCCGCCGAGGGCGAGACGGTCATCATGAACGCCGCGCGCGAGCCGGAGATCGAGGAACTGCAGCTCTTCCTGCGGCAGCTGGGCGCGGACGTCTCCGGCGCGGGGACGCCGACCATACATATCCGCGGCTTTGAACCCAGGCCGCGCGTGGGCCACCGCATCATGCCGGACCGCATCGCGGCCTCCACGCTGCTGTGCGCCGCCGCCTCCGCGGGCGGGGACGTGGAACTGCGCGGGGCGGAGAGCCGCCATTTTTCCACCGTTTTGCACTCGCTTTCGGAGTGCGGCTGTGATATAATGGAGCACAGCCTTTCGGTGAGGCTGCGCTCGGGCGGAAACCTTCGCGCGCCGCAGCCCGTCATAACGGGGCCCTATCCCGCGTTCCCCACAGACGCCCAGCCGCTGATGCTGGCCGCCTGCCTGCGGGCCGCCGGCACCTCTGTGTTCGTGGAAAACGTGTTCCAGAACCGCTTCCGCTTCACGGAGGAGCTCTGCCGCCTGGGCGCGCGGATACATACGGAAGGGCGCGTGGCGGTGGTCACGGGCGTGAAGGCGCTGCACGGCGCGCCAACGGTCGCCACCGACCTGCGCGGCGGCGCGGCGCTCATCATCGCCGGCCTCTCCGCCGAGGGGCGCACCGATATACTGGACGAAGGCCATGTCTCGCGGGGCTACGAGCTCTTCGACGTGCGGCTCAGGGAGCTGGGCGCGGACGTCACGCGCGAGGGATAGCGGCTGCGGGAAGGGAGGAGATGCCATGGAACAGCTAAAGCGCAGGACGTTCAAAAAACGTCCCGCCCGCGCGCGGCTCTACGGGCCGGCGGCTTTCCTGGCGCTCTGCCTGGCCATCGTCTTTGCCATGAGCATCTTCTTCCGCGTCTCCCGCATCGAGGTGCGGGGCAACGCCTATTACACCGCCGACGAGATCGTCCTTGCCTCCGGCGTTGAGGAGGGCGACAACCTCTTCTTCATCAACCAGTTTTCCGTCATGAGCCGCATATTCTCGCGGCTGCCCTACGTCGATACCGCGTCCGTGACGCGCTACCTGCCAAACCGCGTTATCATCACCGTCACGGAGAGCGAGGCCATGGCCGCCATCGGGCAGGAGGGGCAGTACTGGGTCATCGACAGCGGCGGCAAGATACTCATGCAGGGCACGGCGGCGGACGCCGAGGGGCTGATATCGGTCCGCGGGCTGACGCCCGTGAGCCCCACCGTGGGCGAGATGCTCGCCACCGGCAGCGCCGACGCCGGCAAGGCCGAATATCTCACAGAGATACTTGGGCAGATACAGCTGCGCGGCCTCACTGGCAGCGTCACGCGCATCGACATGACGGACGTGACGGACCCCAGGTTCGATTACCTCGGCCGCTTCACTGTGGAGCTGGGGCCGCAGGGGGACACGGAGTATCAGTTCGGCAAGCTGCTCTCCGCCGTGGCGCAGCTCACGGAGAACGACCGCGGCACGATAGACCTCTCGCTGGAGGGGGCTCGGGCCGTGTTCAGCCCGTGAAGAGCAAAATTTTCGGGCAATTTTTCGCCTTTGAGCAAAAAATTGTTGACCGTGCCGGGGAAAAGATATAATATGGGTAGAAGAAAAAACTATAATAGAAACATCAGCGATAAAACCCGGCGGCCCGCCCCGTCCGGCGTTTCAAAAGATAACAGGGAGGAAGCAGCAATGTCATATAAATCCGAAACCGGGCCCGAGAACGTTGTTACCCTCAAGGTGATCGGTGTAGGCGGAGCCGGCAACAATGTCGTCAACCGCATGGTCAAATCCGGCACGCAGGGCGTGGAGTTCGTCTCCGTGAATACGGACAAGCAGGCCCTGGCCGTTTCCAACGCCGACCAGAAGATCCAGATCGGCGAAAAGCTCACCCATGGACAGGGCGCCGGCTCTGACCCCGACGTAGGCAAGAAGAGCGCCGAGGAGAGCCGCAACGAGATCGCCAAGGCGATAGAGGACGCGGACATGGTGTTCATCACCGCCGGTATGGGCGGCGGCACCGGCACGGGCGCGGCCCCCATCGTGGCGGAGATCGCCCGCGAGGCCGGCTCGCTCACCGTGGGCGTGGTCACCAAGCCCTTCAAGTTCGAGGGCAAGCGCCGCATGGACCAGGCCCTGGCCGGCATCAGCTCCCTGCTCGGCAAGGTGGACTCCCTGCTCATCATCCCCAATGACCGCCTGAAGTACGCCACCGACCAGAAGGTCACGCTGGCTAACGCCTTCGAGATCGCCGACGAC
>DVOV01000063.1 GCA_018713375.1 Candidatus Scatomorpha stercorigallinarum
ATAGAGGGCCCCCTCGTTTCTTGATTATCGGCGCGTGCCGCAATGTTGGTATACCATGGTATACCAACATTGCGGCACGCGCCGATAATCAAGAAACGAGGGGGCCCTCTATGTCTGCTGCTTCGGACTGAGTTCAAAGCTGCCCCGCCGTAAGGGCGGGCACGGAAGGGAAACAAATCAGAAAAAGGAAAGTGGGATAAACAATGTCTAACACCAAAAGCAACAAGAACAGCGCCTACAGCTGGCTTGTCCTCATCATGATCACCCTCTGCTACACCTGCACGTTCTTCAGCCGCTTTGTGTGGTCGCCCGTCATGAGCGAAGCGGCCGGCGACATCGGCATGACGATGAGCCAGGCCGGCGGCCTCATGAGCGCTTTCTATTTCGGCTATCTGATACTGCAGATACCCGCCGGCATCGTCGCCGACCGTATCCGCGTAAAGTACCCCATGTTCATCTGCATGGTCCTCATCGCCGGCTCCACCTGGCTGATGAGCAGCGACATCGTCAGCAGCTACACCTCCGCTTACGTGGTCCGTTTCATGGGCGGCTTCTTCAGCGGCACCATCATGGCCTGCGCCTCCCGCCTGCTGTCCAACTACTTTGAGGCCAAGGTGCG
The DNA here is from genome assembly GCA_018713375.1 of Candidatus Scatomorpha stercorigallinarum. The sequence continues at coordinate 620 of DVOV01000063.1, forward strand.
CGGCATCGCCTTCGGCATCCTGCTCGCCTCCCCCTCCCTCGGCACCCTGCTCGCCAACCAGATCGGCCCGCGCGTGCTCGAGGCTTCCGGCTGGCGCGTCACCTTCCAGGTCTGCGCCATCATCATCCTCGTGATCGGCGTCCTCGCCGTGGTGCTCATCCGCGAGCCCAAGGCCGAGCCCATGCCGGCCAACGCCCCCAAGAGCAGCCTGCTCGACGGCCTCAAGAACTACTTCTCCAACAAGCAGCTCATCCTGCTCTCCATCGCCGGCTTCCTCTTCATGGCTGTCCCCACCGGCTATTCCACCTGGGCCAACCAGTTCATGACCGGCGCCGCCCCCGCCGGCGGCGGCCTCAGCTCTGTTGACGGCGGCACCATCGTCACCTGCTACGCCGTGGCCTCCGTCATCGGCTCCATGTCCTCCGGCTTCATCGGCAAGAAGTTCAACTGGAACCGCAAGTACCTGATCATGGAGATCTACATCGCCATGGCGATCTTCCTCTTCATCTTCGGTATGCAGCGCAGCTTCACCGGCCTGCTCATCACCTCCATCCTCTTCGGCCTCGTGAGCTGCTTCTCCTCCAGCCACATCACCACCTGGGCCGTGAACATCGGCGGCAGCAAGTACGCCGCCACCACCACCGCCACCCAGAACCTGCTGCTGCAGGCCAGCAACGTCATCTTCCCCACCGTCGCCGGCTCCATCGTTGACGGCGCCACCGTGGACGGCGTTGTGTCCTCCTACATGGGCGTCTGGTACATGTACAGCGCGCTGCTCGTCGTGGCCTCTATCGTCATGATATTCACCAGCAAGAAGTCCGCCGCCGAGTCCATGCAGTAAACCAGAGCTTCACAATTCCGAAAAAGGAGATATACGATGAAGAATCGAGTAGAACGCATCATCACCCTGCGCGTCAACGGCAAGGAGTACGAGCTCCCCATCGGCACCGCCCAGGGCCAGGTGCCCCCGCAGGAGACGCTCGCGCACACGCTGCGCGACCGCCTGCTGCTCACGGGCACGAAGGTCGCCTGCGATGAGGGCGCGTGCGGCTGCTGCACCGTCATCATGAACGGTGAGGCAGTAACGAGCTGCATGACCTTCACCTGCGACTGCGACGGCGCCGATATAACCACCATCGAGGGCCTGGCCGACGCCACCACCGGCGAGCTCAGCGGCCTTCAGCAGGCATTCCTCGATAATGTGGGCTTCCAGTGCGGCTTCTGCACTCCCGGCATCATCATGAGCGCCGAGGCCCTGCTCCGCCGCAAGGAGTACCCCACCGAGGAAGAGGTCCGCGAGGCCCTCTCCGGCAACCTCTGCCGCTGCGGCACCCACTATAGCGCCGTAGAGTCCGTTATGGCCTACGTCGAGCAAAGGAGGAAGGCAAACAATGACTGAAATGCGTCACATCGGCCGCGAGACCAAGCGCATCCTGGGCGAGGACATCCTCACCGGCAAGGCCATGTACACCGGCGACTTCCACCCGGCCGGAATGCACTACGGCAAGATCCTGCACAGCCCCTATCCGTTTGCCCGCATCAGGAGCATAGACTACTCCCGCGCCATGGCCATGCCCGGCGTCAAATGTGTCGTCACCCACGACGACATTGACCCCGACCTGAGCATCAACAACGGCTTCACCCCGCCGCGCCACCCCAACGTGCTGGACGAGTACGTCCGCTTCGTGGGCGACGCCGTGGCCCTGGTCGTGGCTGAGACCGAGGACATCGCCGAGGAGGCCTGCAAGCTCATCGACGTGGACTACGAGGTGCTCACGCCCGTGTTCAACATGGACGACGCCCTGAAGCCGGACGCCCCCCAGCTCTACAAGGTCTTCCCGGGCAACATCGCCCCCCACAAGCAGAATCTCAACTTTGAGACCGGCGACATCGAAAAGGGCTTCTCCGAGGCCGACTATGTCGTCGATATCACCACCGGCATGGACAACGGCCAGAACCCGATGCCCCTTGAGGCTCCCGTGATAGTGGCCGAGTGGAAGAACGACACGCTCGACCTCATTGCCTCCTGCGCCGCCCCCGCCTACTGCCAGCAGAACGTGGCCTCCTCCATGAACCTGCGCTATGAGCAGGTGCGCATCATGGCCCCCGCCGTCGGCGGCTCCTTCGGCAGCAAGCTCTACAGCGGCAACGTACAGGTGCTCGTGCTCGCCGGCCTGATGGCCATGAAGGCCCATGTGCCCGTCATGCTGCGCTACACCCGCGAGGAGCACCTCTCCTTCCACCAGAACCGCATGTCCACCAAGGCCCACATCAAACTCGGCCTGAAGAAGGACGCCACCGTCACCGCCGTGGAGATGCGCCAGTACTCCGACGCCGGCTACTGCGCCAGCACCCAGGAGTTCATGATGGCCGTCGGCACCAACAGCCTTATCCACCTCACCAAGACGGAAAACAAGAAATACGACGGCGACGTCGTCGTCACCAACCACATGTGCTCCGGCTCCTTCCGCGGCTACGGCTACCTGGAGAGCACCACGCTGCTCTCCCGCGCCATCTTCGCCGGCTGCGAGAAGTTGGGCATCGACCCCGTCGAATATCTCCGCAAGAACGCTCTTACCAAGGGCGAGCATTTCTTCAACGCCAACGCGGCCCCGCACTTTGAGCAGGTCAACGCCGTGTTCGACTGGAGCCACGTCGTCGAAGAGAGCGCCAAGGCTTTCGGCTGGCATGACAAGTGGAAGGGCTGGGGCGTCCCCACCTGGACGAGCCCGGACGGCCGCTATGCCCGCGGCGTGGGCGTGTTCTCCGCCGGCCATGCCGACACCGGCGGCAAGCCCTCCAACGCCAGCGTCACCCTCACTGGCCTCGGTGGCGTGTATGTCAACACCGTCATGGTCGACTTCGGCGCCGGCACCCGCGAGGTCATGCAGAAGGTCGCCGCCGAGGCACTGAACATGCCTCTCGAGAACGTGCGCCTCTCCCCCGCCGACACCCAGGCGGCTCCCCCCGACTTCGGCTCCACCGGCTCCCGCTCCACCTACTGCGGCGGCATCTGCGTCAAGCGCGCCTGCGACGACATCCTGCGCCAGATCGGCGAGCGCGCCGAGGCCAAGCTCGGCATCCCCGCCGCCGAGGTCCGTTTCGGCAACGGCTTCGTGTGGCAGGAGGGCAACCCCGATAAGAAGTGGCCCCTCTTCCCCTTCATCATGGGCAAGGTGGACGGCATCACCGGCGTCGGCCATCACAACGGCGTCGATAACTCCACCATCTACCAGATCCAGTTTGTGGAGATCGAGGTGGACAAGGAACTCGGCACCATCAAGGTCCTCGACCACTTCTCCGGCGCGGACGCCGGCCGTATCGTCAACCCGCTCTCTGCCAAGAACCAGATGGAGTCCTTCTTCGCCGGCATCGACATCGCCTGCATGGAGGAGACGGTCTACGACCCGCACGACTACCGCGTGCTGAACGCCAACAACATCGACTACAAGATGCGCATGTTCAACGAGGTCCCCCATCACTCCGACCTGGTGCTCGAGAGCTGCAAGAGCGCCGATTCGCCCTATCCCTTCGGCGCGAACGGCATCGGCGAGCCGACCATCGCCCCGGGCGGCCCGGCCATCACCATGGCCCTCTACAACGCCTGCGGCATCATGCTCGAGAGCTATCCCTACACCCCGGGCAAGATCCTGGCGGCGCTCAAAGAAAAGGAGGAGAACGCGTAATGAGATATCACGACTACGTGGCCCCCGAGTCCCTCGAGGAAGCTTCCCAGCTCCTGCAGGAGGACGGCACGGTCATCAGCGCCGGTGCCACCGACCTCATCGGCGAGCTGAAGGGCAACATACTCACCACCCAGCCTAAGAAGGTCGTCAGCCTGCGCAACATCCCCGGCCTGCGCGGCATCGAGGTCAAGGAAGACGGCCTGCACGTCGGCGCCATGACCACCCTCGCCGAGATCGAGCGCAGCGAGGCCGTCAACAGCGGCTGGAAGGCCCTGGCCGACGCGGCGCACTCCGTAGCCACCCCCAACCTGCGCAGCACCGCCACCATCGGCGGCAACATCTGTCAGGACATCCGCTGCTGGTACTACCGTTACCCGGACCAGATCGGCGGGCGCATCAACTGCCTGCGCAAGGACGGCGCGCTCTGCTACGCCATGCGCGGCGAAAACCGCTATCACTCCATTTTCGGCGCCGAGAAGGTCTGCGGCACGCCCTGCTCCGGCGGCTGCCCCGCCGGCACCGATATCCCGGCCTACATGGAGCAGATCCGCGCCGGCAACTGGGACGCCGCCGCCCGCATCATCATGCAGGTGAACCCCTTCCCGATGCTCACCAGCCGCATCTGCCCGCATCCCTGCCAGGAGAACTGCAACCAGAACCACTACGGCGACAGCGTCGCCATCCACTCCGTGGAGCGCACCCTGGGCGACTACATCCTGGACAACATCGACAAGTACTACCCCGCCCCGGCCGTTGAGACCGGCAAGAAGATCGCCGTCATCGGCGCCGGCCCCTCCGGCCTCGCCGCCGCCTGGTATCTGCGCCGCGCCGGCCACACCGTCGTCGTCTACGACCGCATGGAGAAGATCGGCGGCGTCCTGCGCTACGGCATCCCCCACTACCGCCTGCCGCGCGATATCATCGACCGCGTGGCCGCCGCGCTGGAGGGCATGGGCGTCCAGTTCCGCATGAACACCGAGGTCGGCAAGGACATCACCGTCGAGCAGCTCGTTGAGCAGAACGACAACGTGTTCTTCGGCACCGGCGCCTGGAAGCAGCCCGTCATCGGCCTCACCGGCGAGGAACTGACCGAGTTCGGCCTCAACTTCCTGGTCGAGGTCAACACCTACCTGCAGAAGGCCATCGGCAACGAAGTGCTGGTCTGCGGCGGCGGCAACGTCGCCATGGACGTGGCCCTCACCGCCAAGCGCCTGGGCGCCAAGACGGTCAAGCTCGTCTGCCGCAAGCGCAAAGAGGACCTCTCCGCCGCCCCCGAGGAGCTCGCCCGCGTCATTGAAGAGGGCGTCGAGATCTACGACTGCCGCGGCCTGCGCAGCGTCATCACCGACGAGAGCGGCAAGGTCACCGGGCTGCACACCGTGCGCTGCTACTCCGTCCGCGGCGCGAACGGCAAGTTCACCACCAACTACGACGAGAACGACACCCTGGACATCTCCGCCGACTACATCATCATGGCCACCGGCCAGAAGGTCGGCCTTGACTTCCTGGGCGAGAAGCTGGGCGCGCAGCTCAAGACCGAGCGCGGCCTGATCGGCGTCGACAGCCAGACCTACGCCACCAAGTACCCCGGCGTGTACGCCGGCGGCGACGTTGTCACCGGCCCGGACATCGCCATCAGGGCCATCCACGCCGGCCGTGTGGCCGCCCGCAGCATCAACCGCAGCCTCGGCGGCGAGGAATTCCCCACCGTCCCCGGCACCCGTACCAAGACCTTCGACACCCTGGGCGTGGCCGAGACGAAGATGCATCTGCAGCCCGAGCTGCCCGTTTCCGAGCGCAGCCTCACCGCCGAGGACACCGGCTCCTACCCCGAGGGCGTGGCCAACGAGGAGGCCAACCGCTGCTTCAACTGCGGCTGCCTGGCCGTCAACTCCAGCGACGTGGCCACCATGCTCGTCGCCTACCGTGCCACGGTCAAGACCAACATGCGCACCCTCTCCGCCGCCGAGCTGCTGGCCTCCCGCACCCGCATCAAGGACGTGCTCAAGACCGGCGAGATCGTCACCGAGATCATCGTCCCCAACCAGGGCGAGGGCACCGTGGCCGCCTATGACAAGTACCGCATCCGCGACAGCGTGGACTTCGCCGTCACCGCCGTGGCCAGCGTGTACACCGTCAAGGACGGCGTGGTGAGCGACGCCAGCATCGTGCTGGGGGCGTGCGCGCCCGTGCCGCACGAGGCCACCGCCGCCGAGGAGTTCATCACCGGCAAGGCGCCCACGAAGGAAAATGCGAAGAAGATGGGCGAGCTGGCTCTGCTGGGCTCCATCCCCCTCGAGCACAACGCCTACAAGATCGACATGACCCGCGTCATGGTCGAGCGCAGCCTCGAGTTCTGAGATGGCCACCGATAAAGAGCGCGTGCTCGCCTGGGCCTCGCGGGAGGGGGAGTTCCCCCTCCCCTCCGGGCCGGACGCCACCGGCACGGCCATCGAGCCTGACTGCGGCGACCACCTCACGATGGGCTTCAAGACGCACCGCGAGGTCATAACGGAGATCGGTTTCGACCTGACGAAGAGCGCCTGCCCCCCGACCCGCGCGAGCGCCGTCTGCGCCGCACACCTGGCGAAGGGCAAGGCCGTGATGGCCGCTTACCTGACCGTCACCGCCAAGGCGATAGCCAAAGAGCTGAGCGCCGACGGCGAGCTCGACGAGGGCCACGTACACTGCGCGCTGATGGCCGAGCTGGCCTTCAAGCGCGCCCTGGCCGCCTACTCCGCGCGCAAGCGCGCCGAGCACGAGGCACAATAAAAAGCGAAGCGCCGCGGCTAAAGCCGCGGCGCTTTTTTCAGCAGCCGATGTCTTTGAGGAATCCCTTCACAGCCTCCGTATAGGCTTCTTCGTCCACGAGGAAGCTCATCGCGTGGTCCGCGCCGGGCACTGTCAGCAGCCGTTTGGGCGCCGTACAGGCGGCGTAGTTTTCCCGGGACATATCGCAGGGCACGAAGCTGTCCGCCTCGCCGTGGATGAAGAGCACCGGCGCTCGGCAGCGCCGCAGGGCCTCCGGCGCGGAGCATGCGCGGGTATCGAATCCCCCCAGTATGCGCGCGCTCGCGCGCAGCAGCGGCAGGCTGAGCGCCGGCGGGATGTGCACGCTGCGGCTGACATGCTCCATTATGGCCTCCGGCGAGGTGTAGCCGCAGTCGGCGATGATGCCTTTTACGTTCGCCGGCAGGCGGTCCGCCGCCATCAGCACCGTGGCCGCGCCCATGGAAACGCCGCCGAGGATGATGTCCCTGTCCGGCCCGAAGCGGTCAAGTATGTACTGTATCCAGTCCAGGCAGTCATAGCGCTCGCGCACGCCGAAGGTTATGGCGCGCCCGGCGCTCTCGCCGTGCGCGCGCTGGTCGGCCGCCAGGACGTCGATGCCCAGTTCCCCCGCCAACTTCAGCATCCCGCAGCCGTCGCGCAGCGGCCAGCTGTGATAGCCGTGGAAAAACAGTATCACCGGCCCCTCCCCGGACGCGGAAAAGCGGAAATACTGCCCGCTGAGCGCGAGCGCGTCCCGCGAACGGACGCCCACGTGCTCGCCTTTCAGTTTTCGCGCCGCGCCGTAGAGCTCGTCCAGCTTCCGCTGCAGCTCCGGCCTCCTGGAGCGCACCTCCGGCGGCAGGCAGTCCACCCTGCCCGACGTCCCCGGCGCAAACACGAACGCATACACGCCTCCCAGCGCCCCCGCGGCTACCGCGGCCGGCGCGCCCAGGGCGGCGAGCACCTTTTTTGCCATTGTTACCTCCTGAAAGCACGCGGCCCGCTGCACAGCAATGCAGCGGGCCGCACCGTTATCTGACCGCGCTCAGCGGGAGTTGAAGATCTTGAAGATGGTGTCGTAGGGGTCCTCGTCCTTGGCGGCGGGAGCGGCCTCCT